>CAMATG010000078.1 GCA_945860645.1 Candidatus Sulfopaludibacter sp. SbA3
CCCCCGCCCCTACTCGTGCCGCAACGCCTCCACCGGGTCCAACCGTGCCGCCTTATTCGCCGGCGAGCGTCCGAACCGTGTCTCGAAACACGCAAAAACTCGGTGACCGATTTACCTCCACGTTCATGGAAACAGGAATCTTCTGAGCCCAACTGAACTTCTCGGTTCCCACCGCTCTCCTCCCGAGACGTTCCAGTACTTTACTCCCGCCCGGATACACAGCATCCGCCAACCGTTCCCACGTACCGCAAATGGAATCATTGACGTAGGTAGCCAAAACCTCCCGCTTGGCTCGAGGAAACGTAGCGATGACGGCCTGCATATCACCCAAGAACCAAGCTTCGCCCTCTTCGATCGCAAGGCAAAACCGTGTCACGGGTGCGGGATCACAAGACTGTAGAATGGCATCTAGTTCCTTCAAAAAAGCTCCCGGATCCCGATCATCCAAGTCACAAACTACGATCACTGCTGCCAGTGGATCACCGACGACGCCGGCATACGACTTTCCATAGCCGCGCAACGCCTTAGGCAGATTATCCAAAAGCACCCGCTTGCTAGCATCCTTTGGATCCTTTAGTCCTTTAGGAATGTGGCCAATCCCCCGGTACGAATGAATTCGATAGCTATTTCCCTCGCCGACGATCTGCGGCATGAGAATCTCCAGGGCCGCCTTACCCGAAACATCTTCCACCAAAATCTCAAAGTGCATCGGCTATCTCGCGTCTAAGTAGTCGCTATACCAAAGCCCACCGAGCGGCAACCCCTCAGCCACCATGTTCGTAACTACCGGGTCATCACTTGCCCGTCGTATCGTGGAAAAACCATTTGAGCCTTTCTCCAAAATCCAGACCTCATTGGGCTCTAGTGCATCCACCAGATAGGGTTGATGCGTGGTCACAAACACTTGGGAACCGCTCTTCTGGTTTGACGCATGGGCTCGAAATTCGCGAGCCAACGCTTCGAGAAGCTTATGGTAAAGCCCGTTTTCAGGCTCCTCGACGCAAAGAAAAGGAGGCGGATCAGGATCTTCCAGAAGCAAGAGATAAGCAAACACCTTGAGCGTGCCGTCCGACATCTGTTGCGAATAGAATGGGTCCACGAACCCTCTATCGTTGAACTTCAGAAGGAGTCGACCATCCTTGGTGGGTTCCGTCTCGATCTTCTCCACACCAGGGATCTTCGACGCGATCCGACCGAGAATTGCGCTGAATCGCTTCGGATGTTCCCGTTCCATGAACTGCACCACGTTGCCAACATTGTCGCCATGCACATTCAAATGTCTCTGTGGACCCGCAAGTGGCAAGCTTCGCGCCGCATCCGGGCTAAAATAACTCAGATACCAGCCCTCGATAAATCGACGGAACGCCGAAATGCGTGGGTGCTGCCTCAGCGATCCAAGTGTCGCGATGCCTAGCTTTCGAGGATCGTCCAGCTCAACTACTTCCGTCTCTCCACTCTCAAGGCCCTTGATCTCCGTCATCAGCCCGAAAAGATCGAATTGGCCGTCCTTATCCTCGATCAGTCGACCCTCGTTGTTACCCGTCCACGCGACACCCTTGCCTCCGTTCAATGCCAAAAACGAGAACGGCCAACCCCGCTTCTGCCCGTCACGGCGCTGTCTCAATCGCTCCCGCTGAACCAGAGGCCTTCCGGTCGCGTCCTGTCCAATCGTTAGCTCGTAGGTAATCGGACGAGAATTCCCGTCCTCTTTGTAGCTAACTTCGAACTCGATCGCACCGGATCCACCCTGCGACCGCAGACGCTCAAAACCACCCCGCCCGCGCAAGTCGCACGCCTCCTCAACACCACTTTTCAGGCAGTCCGCCAGAAAGCCAAACGCATCGAACAAGGTACTCTTGCCAACGCCGTTTTTCCCAATCACCGCCGTCATGGGGGCTAACGGCTCCGGCAAGCGATTACTTAGTACCCGACCGAGCGTAACATCCTTCAAAACACGAAAATTCCGTATCCGAATCCCTTCGATACGTGCCACAGGCCGGCCTCCTTACACACCCCTCGTCGATCCTCTAGCTTATAGCAAACCGGCCACGACGCTCAACGATCCCCCCGCCCCTACTCGTGCCGCAACGCCTCCACCGGGTCCAACCGTGCCGCCTTATTCGCCGGCCAGATCCCAAAGAACAACCCCACCCCCACCGACACGCCCACCCCCGCCGCCACCGCCCACATCGGCACCGCCGTCGGCAAGTCCGGAAACACCAGTGATGCCGCCTGCGAAATCAACCACCCCAACCCAATCCCCAGGAACCCGCCCACCAGCGTCAACACCACCGCCTCCGTCAAAAACTGAATAATAATATCCCGCCGCCGCGCCCCCAGCGCCTTCCGCGTCCCAATCTCCTTCGTCCGCTCCGTCACGCTCACCAACATAATATTCATCACCCCGATCCCGCCCACCAACAGCCCAATCGAGCTCAAAACCACCATCACAATCGCAATCATCGCCACCACGCCCCGGAACTGCTCCACCATCTGCTCGGCCGTTGAAATCGAAAAATTATCCGGCTTCGACAACCCCACCCGCCGCTCTATCCGCAGCACCGCCCGCGTCTCGTCCATCGCCGCCGGCACGTGCCCCGGCTTCGCCGCCACGATGATCATGTGCTCCTTCGCCGTCGGAAACAGCTTCCGCATCGTGAAATACGGCAGCATCATCCGCCGGTCCTCCTGCCCCGGCATCGATTGCGTCGGCCGCTGCATCACCCCGATCACCTCAAACATATGCCCGTCGAGCTCCACCCACTTCCCTACCCCGCTCGTCGTCTGAAACCAAGCCTTCCCAATGTCTTCGCCAATCACCACCACCGGTAAATGATGCGCGTTCTCGGCGTCAGTAAAAAACCGCCCCTCCCGCATCTCCACGCCCGTCGAGATATACCCCGGATCCGTCCCGCCAATCTGTATGTTAAACGCATCAATTCCCTTATACTTCGCCTTATGAATCCCCCAGTCCGGAAACAGATACGGACTTACCGACTCCACATTCGTGCTCCGCTCCTTCAGCGCCAACGCATTCGCCAGTGTAAGTGGCTTCCGCATCCGCTCCTCCAACGACCGCGGCCCGAAACTCATCGGCGAATCCCACTTCGTGATAATCAGATTATCCGTCCCAAAACTCCGCAAAACACCGGTAATCGACGAATCCAGCCCCGCCAGAATCGACCCCACCCCGATCACCGTGCTCGTCCCGATAATCACGCCCAACACAGTCAGAAATGCCCGCAACTTATGCGCCCGCAACGTATCAAACGCCAGCTGCACGCCAAACCAGATTCGAGTCAATTCATTCATTTACTTATCCGCCCGCAACGCTTCAATCGGGTCTAACATCGACGCCTGCCGCGCCGGGTAAATACCAAAGAACAGCCCCACCATCGTCGACAATCCCACCGAAATCACCACCGCGCTCAACGGCACCGCCATCGGCACAGACGTCGTATTCCGCACCACCACCGCCACCACCCAGGCAATCGCCACGCCCACCAACCCGCCCATCGCCGACAGCACCGACGACTCCACCAGAAACTGGTTCAAAATGTCCCGCCGCCGCGCCCCCACGCTCTTCCGGATCCCAATCTCGTGCGTCCGCTCCGAAACCACCGCCAGCATAATGTTCATAATCACCACCCCGCCCACCACCATGAAGACGCTCACAATCGCCACCGCCGTCGCCGCGATCGCCCCCGTCATCCGGTCCCACGCCGCCACTAGCGAATCCGACGAAAAGATCCCGAAATTGTCGTCCTCCCCCGGCCGCACATGCCGCCACGCCCGCAGCAAACTCCGTACCTCGTCCTGCGCCTGCTCCAGGTGGTTCCGGTCCATCGCCAGCGCCGCGTACCCAATCCCCGTCCGCGACCCGAACATCTTGAAATAGGTCTCCGCCGGAATGATCACAAACCGGTCCCGCGATTGCCCGAACACGCTCCCCTGCTCCTTCGCCACCCCCACCACCGTGAACGGCCGACCCGACACTTGAATGGTCTTACCAATCGGGTCCACAGCCGGGAAAAACCGCTCTTTGATTTCATGCCCGATCACCGCCGACAGCGTGTGCCGGCTATCGTCGGATTCACTCAAAAACCGCCCCTGGGCAATCTGCGTATTGGTGATGATCCCCACGTTCGAACTCACCCCGCGCAGCTCAATCCCGTCCACCCGCTCGGACCCAAACGTCGTCACGCCCTGCCGCGAAATCTCCATCCCCACCTCCCGCAGCAGCTTCGATTCCCGCTTCACGAACGCAAACTCCTCCCGCGTCAACTGTGGATTCTTCCGCTGCATCTCCAGAAACTTCTTCGGGTCCCACTGGCCAATCATCACCATCCGCCGCACCCGGAACCCATCGACGCCCATATCGGCCACGGTATTGGCGATATAGTCGTCCATCCCGCGAATCACCGACATCACCGCAATCAGCGTCGTGGTCGCCAGAATGATGCCCAACAGCGTCAGAAAGCTGCGAAGTTTACTCGCGCGCAGCGAGCGGAAAGCCACGCGGGCGGCTTCCGCGAACGAGGCGTTGGTTGAACTGGCCATAGATTCCAACAAGCCAGACGAATCCGATCTTCCGTTTGTTCCGCCAATTTGCCACTCTGTAACAAATGCCGGCCCCAACGCTCTCCACCCAGCAGATCGGCCGCCTCGGCGAACTGCTCCGCTACGGCATGGAATCGGCGTCGATCTCGTCGCCTACTCCCCCACCCGCACCCGCACCCTTACCATTCAGGTAAGAACCAATCTCGCCCCGACACCCAGCGGCGGCAAAGGCCCACCCGCCGCATCTGGCTCCTCAACCACGGCGAACTCGCCACCCACGCCCAACAACATGCAAACGGCCAATATCATCTCTACATCCACGCCGGCCCCCACGCCCGCCACGGCGCCCACCGCCTGGCCCAATTCCTACTCGAAAACCGCCTCGCCGAACTGTTTCTCTAGATCCGCGAACGCCAATCCAGAATCGCCTCATCCGCCCAAAACCGCGGCGTCTGCCGCGCCAAAAACGCCACATGCCCGCCATGCCGCGGCGCCAGCAGTTCAATCCGCGAGTTCTCCGCAATCGCCCGATGCGAATACACCGCAAACGGCACCAGCGGATCGTCCTGCGCCGTCAACAAAAGCGTCGGCACTCCGATCCCCGCCAAAAACCCCTGCGAAGACTGAGTCTTGTAGTAATTCGGCGCATCCCCAAACCCGAAATGGGGCGCCGTAATCCGATCGTCAAAGTCGAACACCGTCTTCACCGCATTGACATCGGTCCGTTCAAAAATCGGCGCAAACGCCTCCGGCTGCAAACGCCGCCGCTCCGCCAACCGCCCCCGCATCCGCGTCACAAACCGGTCCTGATAAATGAAATTCGCCCGCTTCCCCAACGCCACCACACAAGCCGCCAGGTCCAACGGCGTCGAAACGCCCACCACCGAATGCAACAACCGCGGCCCGTCCGCGCCCAACTCCCCCGCCAGCTTCAACGCCACGTTCCCGCCCAAAGAGTACCCCACCAGCGTCACCGGCCCGGCGTCCCGCAAAGACTCCAAATACGCCCGCAAATCCGACGTCAACCCCGCATGGTACAAGGTGGAACACCACCCCTCCGTCCCGCCGCACCCGCGAATGTTTACACGATGCACCGCGTAGCCGGCCTCCAACGCGTTCCACGCCATCGAACGCATGTACCCGCCCTCGCTCGAACCCTCCAGCCCATGCACCAAAACGAAGGTCCCGCGAAAAAGGCGAGCCGGGCGTTGTTCCACCACTCGGATGGCAACTCCCGGCTCGGGTACAAAACGGTGCTCTCTGGCCGCTACCTGTTCCAGTTCACGGAACCGGGGCCAGAAGTTAGAGGCGATGGTCGCCAAGTGAGGATTGGCGATAAAAGGAACAAAGGGGCGCAAACTGACAGTGTAGCCGACCTTAATCGGTACCCGTGCGCTTGCTCAACTCTTCGGTGAAAATGATGGCTTCCGCCAGGTCTTTCATCGGCCGACGCAGCCGCCGGCTTTCGTTCCGCAGTTGCAAATAGGCGTCTTCCTCGCTCAAGCCGTGACGCCGCTGAATGATGCCCTTGGCGCGCTCAACAACCTTGCGCTCCTCCAGCTTCCGCTTCATCTCCTGCGTCTCTTCTTTCAGCCGTGCGTTCTCCTCGGCAAGCTTCGACTTGGCCACGGCGCCAGCCATCTGCTCCCCAATAAACGTAAGCAATGAAACCTCTTCCGGCGCGTGAAGATGCGTCTCCCGGTGGTGAACGTTGATGACACCAATCAGGTCCCCGCCCGTCGCCAATGGCACGGAAAGGAACGATTCATAGGTGTCTTCCACCAGCCCCCGGAACTTCTTGAAACGTTTGTCCTGCGATGCGTTTTCCGACAGTACGACAACGGCCTTGTGCTCGGCCACCCAACCGGTGATTCCTTCACCGATCTTCATTCGTAAATTGCCGATTTCCGCGGTGTGGGGGACCTGCGAGGCGCACAATACGATCTCGTTGGTCTCCTTTTCAAACAAATAAACCAGACAGGCGTCACATTCGGTAACTTGTACAGCTAACCCAATGATCTCGCCGAGCATCTCGTCAAGGGATCGCTCACTCGCCACAATGCTGCTTACGCGGTGGAGGAGCGATACTTGGGGTGGAGGAATGTCCGCAGTCGTCATAGACACAACTCCAGGGTACGGGTGCGACTCGACATGGTCCAATCGAAAAAAGTTATTGCCCTCATTGTCCTCACGCTAGGTATTGAAAGTACTTTAAATGCGGATACCCGGTGGACGGCGATACAGGGCGACGGGTTCAACGTGATTTCCGGCGCGGGCGGTCCATCGGCCGCCAAAATGGCGCACAGTGTCGAACAGATGCGCCAGCTTCTCGGCGGATCTAAAAAAGTTTTACCACTTCGGGTGGTCCTCGTCGCATCGGAGGATCTCTTCGCCGCCCTCCGCCCCTCGGCCACCGTCGGCGGCTTCTTCCAATCCAGCGCCAACGAAGACTGGATCGTCGTCCACTGGGGCCGCCCTGATAGCGAACGCGCCCTCTCCCACGAACTCGTCCACGCCTTCCTCGAACACGCCGGCCCCCGCCGCCCCCTCTGGCTCGAAGAAGGTCTGGCCGAGTTCTACTCCACCGCCCAATTCGACAACAAAGGTTGGACCATTGGCCGCGCCATCGAACCGCACGTCCGCCTGCTCAATCAATCCCCCTGGCTCGGTGAACGCGAATTTTTCGAAGCCCGGCCCGACTCGGCGCTCCGCGAAGAAGGCTCCCGCATCACCCGTTTCTACGCCCAAAGCTGGGCCATCGTGCACTATCTGCTCACCACCCCCGGCATCCGCGAGAAGGCCCCCGCCCTGTTCACCGCCCTCGCCGACGGAGTCCCCTTCGCCCGCGCCGCCGAAGCCACCCTCGGCATGCGCCAGGGCCTCCTGCTCGAAGCCGCCCGCCGGTCCGTCGAAACCGGCCGATTCCTCACCGCCCGCCTCGCGGCTGACCCCATTGCCAACCCCGCCAGCCCGCCCACAACCCTCTCCCCCGACGCCGCCGCCGATCTCGTCATCAGCCTCGCCCTCGCCTCCAGCCGGCCCGAACTCGCCGCCAAAACGGCCCGCACGCCCACCCAACGCGGCCTGCTGGCGCTGGGGACGGGCGACGTTCCCACGGCCGAAAAGTGGTTCACCGAAGCCGTCGCCGCGGGCGTCCCGGAGCCCACGCCTTACTTCGAACTCGCCATGATCCTGCGCGAAAACCGGCGCGACGCCATCCGCGCCGCCGCTCTCCTCCGCGCCACGCTCGAACGCAATCCCAACCACGCCGAAGCCCACTTCCTCCGCGGCCTGGACGCCGCCAAGGCGGGCAACCTGGAGGACGCCATCGACTCCTACCAGCAAGCAGCCCAAATCCTCCCCCGCCAGGCCACGTTCTGGCACGCCCTCGCCCTGGCCCTCGAAAAGGCCGGTCGCAAGCCCGAAGCCAGCCGCGCCGCCATCCGCTGCCGCCTGGCCGCCCGCAACCCGGCGGAACGGGAAATGGCCGCCGCCATCAACCGTCTGGTCGAAGAGCCGGCCATGTCCAAGGTAGAAAAGAAACCCGAGGTACAAATCCCCGAAAGCTGGAACGGCCTCCGCGGCGACGCGACCGCCGAAGGCGAACTGACCGATTTCGACTGCCTCGCCACGCCCCCCATCGCCACCATCACAACCACCACAGGCCCGCTACAACTTCGAGTGGAAAAACCCAACGCCATCCAGATCCGCGGCACCGGCGCCATCCGCCACACCCTGAACTGCGGCGAACAAAAGCTCCCCGTCCGCGTCGAGTATCAGAAGGCATCCAACCAGCTCACCGCCATCGAGTTCCGCTAACGGCCATGCAAGGAAGTGGAGAAGAAGTGGGGAAGGAGTGGGGAAGAAGTGGAAAAAAACGCCCTCCCGACCCCCACAAAACACCGATCGGCTTGCACACCGAAGCCCGCAGGGCGAAGGTTGGTGCCTGGCACCGGGCCTGTCCGACGCAACATCCCCGACCAATGCACTCTCCCCGGTGCCAGGCACCCCGGAATTGGGAAGGAATTCGACCCACAATACCCGTTGGAACCAAGAACCGGGCTCGCCCACCGAAGCCCGCAGGGCGAAGGTGGGCACCCCGGAATTGGTAAGCAGCCACCACCCGCCCCTCCCAACCACCCAAGAAACAAATCACCCCGGCTCAATCAACCGCCGCCAATACCGCTCCGGCGCCTCCAAAATTCCCCGCGTAATCTGATAATGCGCCGTCTCCTCCAGCCGCATCACCGGCAACCCCGGATCATCGAAATTCACAATCCGCGCCCCCGGAAACGTCAACAAAATCGGCGAATGCGTAGCGATCACAAACTGCGTCCCGCCCGTCGCCACCAGGTCGTGCATCAGCGCCAAAAGCGCCAACTGCCGCTGCGGCGAAAGTGCCGATTCCGGTTCGTCCAACAGAAACAAACCATCCCCCATCCGGTTCTGCAACACGTCCAAAAACGACTCCCCGTGCGACCGTGCATGCAACGACCGTCCGCCATACCGCGCAAACGGGTCCCCTAGAAAAGCCGGATCCAACGCCCGCGCGTCCAGCAACGATGCAAAATGCGCCTGAAACTCCGCCCGAAAGAAATACCCATCCACAGGCCGGTTCCGGAACACCGGCCGCAGCACCCGCCGCAACGGGCTCTCCTGCTCTGGCCCGTGCCCGGCAGCCTGCTCGTTCCGCCCGCCCCCGGAAACCGGAAAACCGCATAGGTCCGCAATCGCCTCCAACAGCGTCGATTTCCCCGTGCCATTCTCCCCCACGAAGAACGTCACCGGCGCCGGGAACGTGAGGTAGAGCCGCGATACGAAAGGCAGCGAAAACGGAAACACACACTCCGCCGGCAGCCGCTCCGGCAGCGTCCGAATCGAAGACAAATAGCGAGGGGCGTCCGTCACCACACGACTATTCTCGTACAGCGTGAAGCGCAATCAACCGCGCCCCCACGCCCAACCCGCTCCCCGCGCAAGGCCCGCCATTCCACATCCCGTCCAGCGAATCCCCCGCCACCTCGACATTCCAACAAGCCCCCTGCATCTCCATGCGATAAGTCGACAGGTCCACCTTCGTCGCCGTCAACCGGTCAATCGAACGCCGCTTCCCGCCAGCTTCCGAGTAACTGCCGCGCACCCGCCCGCCCTTCTCCGTGAAAGTCAAAACAAACGGCTTCGAAATGACCTCCACGCCATTCGTGTAACTCCACTCCCCCTTCCAGCGCCCAAGCAGCGGGCTCCGCGCTGGTATCACCGGCTGAGCGGAAACCGGCAGTTTATGCACCAGCCGGAACCGGTTCTCCTCCCAAACAAACCCAAACGAACCACAACTCGCCGGCCCGTCCGGACAGACATTCGGAACCACAAACAACTTACTAATCGAAGTAAACCGCGGCCACTGCGCATCCCAATTCGGCGGAGGCAGCGCATACGGAGAATCCGCCGTCCCAAACGGCGAAGGATAAATGGTTCCATCCCGCGCGTCCACGATCGCAGCTTTCTTACAAGCAGCCTCGCACTCCATCAGCACCACAATGTACTGCCCCGCAAACGTCGGCCGTCGAACGGCGGCAATCTGCAACTCCCCCCGCAACCGCTCCTGCTCGGCGGTCACGTAAACAGGCGGATGCACCTTCCCCATGAACGTGGTATCGGCCACCAAAAAGTCCTCAAACCGAGGCGCCGCCTGTCCCCAAGCGCCCACCCCCGCCACCAAAACCATCAGCAACCCAACTCGAAAGCCCACGCCTCCAGCATACGCCGGACGCTAACTCACTTCCCCGCCGTCGTCCCAAAATGCCGGTCCAATTTCGCCAGCGCCCGCAACCCCTTCTTCGGCGAACCCGCCCCGGCCCGCGCCCGAAAGCGCGTCTCGGCATCAAACTGCGCCAGCGCGATCGTGGCCAATTCGTCGATCAACTTATTCATACTCACGCCCTGCGCCTCCGCCAGTTGCCGCAGCCGCGCATGCTTCTCTTCCGCCAACCTGATCGTAAGTGTACTCATCGAAGTTCCTCCAACAGGCGCGCCGGGCTCACGATTCGTATCCCGGGAAATTGTAACTCCGCTCGCGACAAATGGCGGTGGTTATAAGTAACAATCCGGTCCGCGGCTCCCGCCACAGCCAGTTCCACCAGATGGTTATCGCCCTCATCCGGCAAATTCGGCCGCCACGAAAAATAGATCTTCACCCACTCGCTTACCGACAGCAAGGCGTCCAGCAAATCCGTCCGCTCCTGGGCGTTCAGAACACAGGCTTTAAACAGCGACTCTCGCCCCAACACGTCCTCATACTCACTCAATAGTGCCTGTCCAACCAGGGGCTGCACGCGCCGTTCCAAACAAGCGCGCAGGACACGCCGGTTCTCGCCGCCCGCCGAAAGCATCGCGCTCGTCAATACGTTCGTGTCAATCACAACTCGAATCACGTCTCGTCATTATGATAGCACCCGCACTATCAGGAGAACGCTGTCGGGCTCGCTCTTAACTCTCTTCAACCCTATTGGGGGTTCCGTGCAACGCGATAAAACCCGCTCCGGTCGAGCCGCAGTCAACATCGGAAGACAACACACGGCGAGCTGCGAGCCACTCCTTCGGAAGCGATAGCAAATCAGCTCTCCATTCTCCCGGAGCTCAGTGCAATCGCATCTCGTACACATTCCCCGCCTGGTCCGAAGCCAGAACAATCCACACCTGTCCCGGCGGCAGATGGCGTTTGGAACCGGTTACGTCGTTCGGGCGCCCGCCTATGTCCAGCAGGATCCGCGCCGCCGGCGTCACGTCGAGCCGAGACAGGTTCGATGTCTGCCACGCGATCACGTCCACCCGCGGCACAGCGCCATCCATGCGGTACAGGGTATGGATCAGGAAGATCGCTTCCGGATTGCCTCCCAGCAACACGATCGGACGGCTGGGTTGCCACTCCGCCGTCCGCAAGGCGTAGGGGTAGTTCGTCCACTTGCCGCGGCGGTCGCGCACGCGCAGCACCTGCTGCGGTTTCCCCACCGAATCCAAGGAGTTCTTGGTGGCCGCATACAGCCTCCCATCCCTCGACACGGCGAGGTGGATGTGGTCGTCAGCGGTCTTCCCGCCCTTCTCGACCGTCTCGATCGTCCCCCAGGTTCCCGGTGCGGCCCGGTCGTCATGACCCCGAAAAAACACGGCGTCCTGCGCCTGGTCAGACCACATCACACCCACGCTACCCGGCAGAGCGACGATCGCGCAGATGTCGTCGGCGGCGGCCTGTGACGTGTTCACCTTCATCGGTTCGGACCACTCACCAGTCACGCTGCCCATGGAATGACGAACGAACATGTCCCTGCGAAAGTTGTAGGCAACCCACCACCGTCCACGACCGTCGCGCGCGATCGTGGCTGTTTCAATGCCGCCTTCTTTGCCCTCCAGCGGCGGCGTCCGAAACGTTGCCGGCGGCGTGTCCGCTTCATATCGCTGGGAGCCCCGGTCCCAACGCAAGCCCGCCACGGCCAGACGGTCCAGCGCCACCAGCACTGCCGTGGCCGTATCCTCATCGGCCCATACGTCAGCCTGTCCGGGCAAGCCCTTCAGTGCCTCGTCAAGATGGGCCTGCCTCTGCCAGCCCTGATCGGTCCGTCTCCAAACACCGCTTCCGCCCCGAACGGGCAGCCACGCCCACCAGGTCCCTCGCGCGAACCACAGTTTCGATTGCGGCTTGTCCTTGGTCGGATAGGGCACGTCAACCCGGAACACCGGCCGCTCTGCCCCGGCGGCAAGACAAACCGTGGCGAACAACAGTGCGATGAAAACTCCCCCTCGTACGATCTTCGGCATCATGAAAAGGAGCGTACCATCCAAGCCGCAAGCCGAGGCGGAATATTCGTCAAAGCCAGAGCCACTGACCCATCGGCCAACTTTCGCCCCGGACGTTGGCCGCCGCTGTAAGGCTGCCTGATGCCCCGCCCAATCAGTAGAGCCACTGCCCTACCCCAGAATGGTAGGATACCGCCCACGCCGATGTCTGCCCTACCGCGAAACGCAGCTCCGGCTCTGGCATAATTCGCGCGATCAACAATCACACATCCAAGTACCGGTCCAGCCACCGCAACGCCGCATAACCGCCAACAGTAAGCCGACACCTGCCATGACCCCACACCGCCACCAACGGACTCTGCCCCGGGCGACGCTCGATATCTGGCACAATCCGCTTGATTTCCTCAATCTGCGGACACTCGGCGATACCAAAAATATAAATCAGCGGTGCCTCTGCAGCCCGCGTCTTCCGGCAAGCAGCTAAGCGGTCCAGCAACACCACCTCAGCCCGCACCCATTCCGCAATCCCCACAAACAAACACCGCCCTGCCATCCTCGGCGGCGGCTTCGAACAGCACCATTGCTCCAATTGGTTCGCACGGAAGAGTTCCGCCAAACGGTCCCCCACATACCGGGGTGACCCTGCCGCGTCGCGCAGTTCCAGACTGCGATTCCACAGGTCCAGAAACACGCTCCCCGGCGTCGGTGCATCAGGCCCCGCCAAGCAGTCCGCCCGGATTTCCCGCTCCATCCTCTCGCAAATATACGCATACGCCACGGCCTCCATGCGTCCGGCAATCCCGCGCCGGTTTCGCCACAGCCACTGTGAAGCCTCGGCCTCACTCAATGCGACACCCCGCGCCTGCGGCAATCCAGACAATCTCCTCCGGCGTCCAGGTCACCTGCAATGCATACCGGTCCACCGCACACACGTCTTCGTCTTCCATCCGGCGCCGCGACTCGTCCCGATTCTTGCGAAACGCACCAAACGCCGCGGCGTCCAGCCCCCGGTCCAGGACCGTCCATTTCGCCTCATCCCGGTAACGGCCGAAACACGCAACGCACACCCAATCCCACTGCAACCACAGCGGCGCCTCCGGCGCCTCAATGGCCGAGAGCGTCACATACCCCTTCGTCTCGAAATCGCCACCCGAACCCTCCGCGATTCGCCGCGTGCAAAACCGGCAGTGAGCATAGGGCGAGCAAAACAGCTCCGCACTAAACAACTCCAACCCAAACAATCGCCCCGCCAACCTCGCCAGAATCACCCGCTCCGGACCATCCTCGTCCACCAGCTCAGCCACGTCCCCTCCCCGCCCCCCAAGCACAAGGCGCCATCAGCAAAATCGCCGGCCACTGCGACCACGTCGCCCCC
>CAMATG010000079.1 GCA_945860645.1 Candidatus Sulfopaludibacter sp. SbA3
GTCCAGAAATGTGGCGGAGATATCGATCAGGCTGGCCAGGGCGTTCGATTGGCGGTTGGGTTTAACGTCGAGGCCGGCGATGATGAGCGGGATGCCGGCGGAGGCCTGGTAGGGGACGTGCTTGCCCCAACGGTTGTGGTCGCCGAGCATTTCACCGTGGTCGGAGGAGAAGACGATCAGGGTGTTTTCGAGTTCGCCGCGCTTTCGGACTTCATCGATGATTTCGCCGATGCGCTTGTCGATGTTTTCGCACATGGCGGTGTAGTTCTGGCGGATTTTCTGGTGGGTAGGAGCGTCGAACTCGGTGGTTTGGTTGGGATGGGGATACTGGCGGGTGCGGTTTTCCATGGAGGCGGTGATATCCATGGGGGCGTGGGGACCGGTGAAGTTGACGACGAGGTGCCAGGGCTTGTTTTTGGGGGCTTTATGGAGGAGGGCCTTAGCGTTTTCGGCGATCCAGTTATCGCAATAGGCCTCGTCGGGGAGGGGGGTGGTGTGGGTGAAGCTGTAGCCTTTGCGGCGTTTGAAATCGTCGACGTGGACTTTGGCGAGGCCTTTGCGGTGGAGCAGGGCCATGTAGGGATCTTTGGGCGCTTCGGCGCCGGATTTGACGGCGTCGCCTTTGCCGGCGTTATCGATGCCGGCGGAGAAGCCCCATTCCTTTAAGAGTCGCTGGCCGTCGAGGCCCCAGTTGAGGGTCTTTTTGTGGAGGTCGACTTTGCCGCAGGCCATGGTGTGATAGCCGGCCTTTTGGAGGGACTGGTAGTAGGTTTTTTGATCGAGGGGGAAATCGAACTGATTGGAAGCGACGTTGGCGTTTTTGTACTCGCGGCCGGTGGCGAGGCAGGCGCGGCTGGGGGCGCAGAGGGGGGAGGCGCAGAGGACCTTGTGGAAGCGCATGCCGCGGGCGGCGAGGGCCTGGATGTGGGGGAGCTTGATGGGGATTTTGGGATTGCCGGGGAGCCAGTCGGGGCGCCATTGGTCTGGCAGGAGGAAGAGGAAGTTGGGTTGCTTCGGCTGGGCGGCCGCGGCGAGGGCGGCGGCGCCAAGGAAGGACCGGCGAGAGGGCATCTGGATAGGCTACTAAACTTTAACGGCCAGGCGCTTGGAGGGAGGGGCCGTTCGAGCTACGCCCCTGGTCGCTGACTTGTTGTTTGCCGCACATCTGTTAGGGAAGCGGCCAACATGAGCGCAATGCCGGCATAGAGAAATCCCTTCGGCGCCCAGGCCAGATTCGCAGCAAGGAATGCAGCGCCGACGAGCGATAGGGCCTGGGAAATGCGCCATCCTACGGTGCGGACTCTCCAGAACGCGAGGGCCAAGTGAATCATGAGGAGTCCGGCGGCGAGCCACAGGAGTGTGGATTGGGATGGGGTGGCGAACGCCCAACCAGTGAGACCGATGGAATTCATGTAGCCGGCCCAGCAGACAGGGCACTTCGGGACCAACGACGCCAACAGACCAGGGGCAGGCATGGCCGCACTCAATGACCCGGCATTCCCGGACTGGCGCGCGCTTAACAAAGACGCCGCGTCGGAAACGACGATCTCTTCGCTCCAGTTCAGCCTGGTGTATGAGAACGCAATGCGCCCATCACGGTCCAGAACGAAGACCTCGATCGGGTGGCGGCTAACCAGCGATTCGAAGAAACTCACGCCCAAATCAAAATATCGCCGGAGCACGGCAAACCCGCTGGTCGTGCGAATCAGCTTGTTATGGCCATCCATCTTGAGTCCGCGATTGTGACCGTAGCGCAACAGCCTATCCGGGGTGTCATAGGCGGAATCGTAGGTTATGCCAACGGTTGCGATTGAGGACGCGAGGCCGCGCGCGGCCAGGACACCTTGCGTTCTGGCCAGTTTCCAAATGGTCAGAGAGCACTTCAGCGGATTGTCGCAACGGGAATAGAAGAAGGCAACTATAGTCGGATGGCCCTGAAAGATCTGTTGACAGGTACTGGACACTCCCATCTGGTCTTCGAATACGACCGCATCCAACGCCTCGATGCCGGTAGGCCTGGCGGCACCAAAAGAGAGGCGGCCCAAGATAGAGTTGAACGGCAGACTGGAGCAACAGGCGTCGCCTTGTTTGAAGGAAAGGCACAGGCTTTCAATCTGGCGGAGGACATCGACCGTGGCGGCGCGGGAACGGACCAAATCATGCAACTCGGCCGCCATTGGCGCAGCACTGTCCCCCATCCAGTGAAGTGTCGCCGCCAGTTCCCGCATCGGGCTGGTGTTTCCATTTAATCCGATGCCGCCATATTCGCCGGTGCACACCGGAAGGTCGTGCCCCCGCGCGAAGCTAAGCGCTCCGGAGAGAGCATTGCAGAAGGCGGGGTCGGGTTGATGCCAGGAGCGAAGGCAGATGAGAGCCGCAGTCGTCAGATAGGCGTCATGTGCTGTCTGCAGCTCCTCCAAAACGTACGGCAGTGCGCAATCGGAGAGGTCCAACACCGCGGTTTCGTGACTGTAGGCTAACAGCAGCCAACCACGCATTCGTGCAATTGCCGGAGCGGAATGCCCCAGATAGGCAGCGTTCCGTTCGTCAAAAAGCCGTAGCAGTTCAGATTGCGAGCCCATGCGCGCGAGCCGGCTTACATGGGCCGCAAACTGTTCCTCGCTCGTTTCCTGTAGCTGTCCGGTCGTCATGACGGCGTGCCCCTCAGAAACCGTATTTCACTCCTAGCTTTTTGGCGATCTGCTTGATCTTGGCAGGCGACTTCTGGCGCAACGATTCAATGCGCTGCTTCAAGGCGGTGTTGCCGGTGATGGCCTTTTCGTCGCCAAAGTGATTCATTGCGGTGAGGCAAGCCGTTACGACGTCGGAATGCTCATTTTCATCCAACACCGCCTTGGTCGCGAAGGTCTGCATAGCTTTCGGGTCCAAGGCATGCAGGGCGGCCGCCGAGAGTTGACGCATTGCCGGCGTTTCGCCTTTATCCGACAGGGTCTTCAGAATCGTCTTCGTTGACGCCGGGTCGGTAGACATCAACCGAAGAGCCTGTTGACGGGAGTCTTGATCTTGAGACGAATCGAAAATCGACCGCGCCAGATTTTGAACACCAGCGTGGAGATTGTAACTCAAGTAGTGCAGTGCGTCTCCGGCCGGGACCAAGGCCTTCTTCGCATCGAGCAGTCCAGCCATCAGGGCTTTTTCGGCGAATGGATCGCCTTCCCGAGCCAGGATGCCCAAGGCCTCCTGCCGGACATCCACTGCCGGATCATCCGACAATTTCCGCAAGGCGGCAAAGTAGTCTCCGCGAAGGGCGTCGAAATCCGGGTCGCCGAAGCTCGCCGCTTGAACGGTACGAATTGCCTGAAGGCGGGCGGGGACGCCCTGGCCCTGATCGCTCATGATTCCAATGGAGTCACGAATTCCCACCGTACCTGCGTAGGCTTGCAACGCCACCGGAGTGGGATCCACGGCGGCGGGCGTTGCCGCGGTCTTGCGAGGAGTCTTTTTCGCGGGCGCTTTTTCTGCAGGTTTCGCTGTCTTCTTTTTCATGGCTGTAATCTCACTTTTTCTGGCTGAACTCCGGATTGCTGGTTAGAGAGGGATGTCGTCATAGCTAAACCCCAAATTGTTCGCCGTTGCGAGCGAACCCTGATAGTCAAAGCAATTCCTGACACGCGGAGTGTTGCCAGGCGCCGCCACGCAGGCTGATGCCGCCAGCGGCCCGCCCGGGGCAACAGCGGGACGGGGCGGGGTTACCACTCCGTTCCAAGGCCACATTGTGTCGCCCAGATTGTGCCCAATGCGGTTCGGCGGGTTGGGCGGAACAGGAGTATCGAACGCTGCCGGAACCGCGACATCGTAGCGATTGTTGGCCTTCTGCCAGGCTGCCCAAAGCCGGTCGACATTGCAGTGGAGCAGGAAGAACAGCGGATCGCGGGCAGCCTGCGAAATGGCTTGAAGGAACCCTGAAAAACTCACATGGGCTTGGGCATGCGGGTTACCTTCCATGGTTCGGAACGCAGCGAAAGCCGTACCAAGGGCGAGTGTCTGCGCCTGGGTGAGAACGCCTGGGGGAGCCGAGTTCACGTTGAAGTTGGGTTGGCGGACAATTCCCGTTACTCCGTCCGTCCTCCAAAACAGGAGCGGATTGGCCGGGCTGAGAACGACCGGATTGTTGTTGTTCCCCTGGCCGAAAAAGTCGGGAGTGAACAACGCGGGACCAGGCTGATCGAAGCGCCAATAGGGCAGCGCGACACTGCGGTCAATCGCCTGTAGTTCGCGTTCCAGGTCGAGAAGATAGGCACGATGCCACGGGAGGAACCCAGGGCGACCATGGGCCTCTAGATTCGACGCGGCGACGTGCATGTCGCGAAAATCGGCAAAGCGGCCCAGCCCTTGATTGTTCAATACCGCAAGCGCGGATAGCAGGCGGTTCCGTTCGCCGGTGTTGAGATTAACGGCGCTTTTGCGAATTCGCACCATCAGATCGACGTTTCCGACGGTAGTGAGGGGACCAATGGGCAATCGCTTCCAGCGGGCGGTTATCCGTACACCAGGATCCGCAGTGCTGGCCGTGATGCCGCGCACGAAGAACGGAACCGACGTACCATTTGCCGGCACCGTTACGTTCATGGTTGCGCTGCCGGCACCACTTGCGGTACTGGAAAACCGGATCGCACCGCCGCCGGGCAAGGCAGTTTGACTGAGTTGAACCTGCGCGGTAGCGCCCAGTATCCCCACCGGATTGGTGACACGGATACGGCAAGGGCTCCATGCCCAGGTCAGATAACGGGCGGCTGGTTGGTTGCTGTTGTTGTTGATTAATATTTCGACAAGCACGAGAACCTCTCCTGTAACGTCGGCTTCAGGTGCTGAGGCGACTCGCACCCGCGGTGTGGCACTTAACCATCACCCGCCATGTACAGATATGCGAGAACCGTCAAACAAACGGGACACGAATTTTTCGGGACAGAACAAATCTGTTGCCGGAAGTGGCCTATTGAGACCACCACGGTTGTTGAGTTTACACAGCGCCGGTAGAGCCTCACGAGGCCCACTGGCCGGAGCATATCACCCCAAACAGGCGACGCGGAGGCGGTCTTCCAGGACGAACTGCTCGTTTTCGGTGAGCTTGCGGCCTTGGGACGTCAGATAGAACACGTCGAGGGCTTTGTGGGCTTCGGTGTCGATCAGCACCACTTCGATGTTGCAGCCGGACTCGGCGAAGACGCGGGCGAAATCGTACAGCAAACCGATGCGGTCTTCGGCGATGATCTCGACGAGCGTGGCGTGGTCGGAGGCTTCGCTATCGAAATAGATGCTGGGGCGGAGCCGCTCGGCCCGCGGCTTGGCTTGGGGGCGGACACGGCGGTCGAGCATCTGGCGGACGTCAATCGTGCCCATGGCCGCCTTTTCGATGACGCCGCGGAGGCGATCGACTTCGGAGGGGTTTAGCTCCAGCGCGCGGCCGGGATCGGAGAACGTGAAGGCATCGAGCACTTCGCCCTTGGTATTGGCGAACGCCTCGGCTTTGACGATATCCATGCCGAAGGCGCTGAGGGCACCGACGATGGAGGCGAAGAGGCGGGGCTTATCGAGCGTCACGAGGATAAGCTTCCAGATACCGCCGTGGCGGGTGAGTTCGACGGCGACACCGGTATTGCGAGCGGCCTGTTCGAGAGCGAGGTGGGCGGCGACCTCCTCCTTGGAATGGGTACGGAGATAGCGGCTGGGGAAGCCCTCGAGGAACTCGCTTTCGGGGGCGTCGGGGGTGACGTGGATGCGATCGGTATCGAGCGAACGGGTGAGTTCGCGGAGGCCGATGGAGTAGACGCGCCAGAGCTGTTCGAGGCGCCACGGGGTCATGGCGGTGGGGTTGACGCCGCTGATATCGGCGTAGGTCATCAGCGCCAGGTAGCGCAGGTTTTCGACGGTGCCGGCCCGGTTAGCGAGTTCCTTAGCGGTACCAGGGTCGTCGAGATCGCGCGAGTTCATGACCGAGGACAGGGCCAAATGCTGTTCGACAAGGAAGCGGACGAAAGGCCGCTCCTCTTCAGGCATCTGGATGCGAGCCATGATGACTTCCCCGAGGCGGGCCGATTCCATGGCGTGGGTGGGGCCGTCGATGGACTTGCCGATGTCGTGCAGGAGGATGGCGAAGATGAGCAGCGGCAGCGAATCGACTTCGGTGAGCAGTTCGGCGAAACGGCGACGGGGGCCCTCGTTCTGCTTGCGGAGGTTGAGCAGGTTTTCGGCGACGATGAGCGTGTGCTCATCGACGGTATAGCGGTGATAGAAGTCGCGGATAACGAAGCCTTCGATCATGCGCCATTCGGGGAGCAGGGCGCCGAGGAGGCCGGTTTCATGCATGGTGCGGAGGGCGACCATGGCATGGGGGAGGGCGAAGATTTCGCGGAGATGGTTCCAGAGCGGGCGCGGTTCGGCGAAGTATTTTTCGATGACCGGAATGGCGCGGGCGATGCGGCGTTCGGAGTCCGTAGCGGGGACGAGGCCGTGGCGGGCGGTGAAGCTCATCAGGCGCAGGGCGAGTTCGGGATCGGACTCGAGCATCTGCGGATTGCGGAGGAGGAGGCGCTCTTTGCTGACGGAGATTTCCGATGTCGACAGGCGGGTGCGCCATTCGCGGAACTGGCTGAAGAGGCCGCTGGGGACGAGACTTTCGGAAACGTCGATGGCCTGGCGGGCGGCGCGGTGGATGCGGCGGGCGGAGAGGAAGTACTGGCGCATCCAGCTTTCGATGGGCTTGGCCGGGTCGATGTTGGTGATGTAGGGCTGGCGGACGATGTCTTCCTGGGCGTCGAACTGGAGGACGTTCTGATCGCGGTTCGCCATGAAATGGAGGTAGCAGCGAAGCGTGTAGAGGAACTCGATTTCGGGGCCGAGTTCGCCGAGCCAGTCGGGGAGTTCGCGGGAGGGGTCCTGGAGTTTCGCGAGCCAGCCGATGACGTGGAGATCGCGGAGGCCGCCAGGGGATTCCTTGATATTGGGTTCGAGGTGGTAGACGGTGTTCTGGAATTTTTCCTGGCGTTCGCGGGCCTGGCGGATGAGGTGGCGGAGGAGCGTTTGGCGTTCGCTCGCAATGAACTTCGGCAGGCGGGCGAGGAGGCTCTGGTAGAGATCGGCGTCGCCACAGAGGAAGCGCTGATCGAGCAGGCTGATGGTGAGTTCGAGGTTGGTGGAGTGGTACTCGCAGCACTCCTCGACGGTATGGACAGAGTGGGAGATGCGGAGGCCGCTATCCCAGCCGATGCGCAGAAACGCGGAGAGGGCGTCCCGCGACTTTTCGTCGGAGGGCGCCCTGTCCACGAGCAACATGATGTCGATATCGGAGTGCGGGAATAGCTCCGACCGACCATAGCCCCCGACAGCCAGCACCGCCATCCCTTTCGGGATGGCAGGCGCCAGATACTCGAGGAAAGCAGAACGAAGAACGTTGTTGACTAGCGCGGTTCTCTCGGCCAGGACGGCGACGGGGTTCCCGTCCGAGAAAAACCGCTCACGAATGGATTGCAAGGGATCGTTAGAGGGCAGTTTCGCCGCGCTCATCGTTTCTAATGCGAATCGCGTCCGCCACTTCGTAGACAAAGATCTTGCCGTCGCCGATCTTGCCCGTTTTCGCAGCCGCGGAGACGGCGGCGATGACTTCTTCCGCACGAGCCGAGGCGACCACCATTTCGACCTTCACTTTGGGAAGCAGGTCGACCTGATACTCCTGGCCGCGATAAACCTCCTTATGTCCCTTCTGCCGGCCGTGGCCGCGAACTTCTGTTACCGTCATGCCGTCGATGCCAATGGCCTTGAGGGCTTCTTTGACTTCTTCGAGCTTGAACGGCTGAATAACCGCTTCGATTTTTTTCATCGCGTTTTCTCCAATTTGGACCCGGGGTTACGATTCCAGGCTATACCCTTCTTCGCCATGCTGGCTCAAGTCAAGACCCATCGTCTCTTCTTCCGGCGAGACGCGGAGGCCAACCACAGCGTCCACAACCTTGAGAATAATGAAAGTTGCGACGATGGCGAGCACCCAGGAGATGCCGACGCCGATGATCTGATTGACGACCTGGCCACCGTTGCCTTCGAGCAGGCCGACGGGAAGCGCATTACCGGCCGCATCCTTAAACGCCGGGTTGATGTCCTTGGTGGCAAAGACACCGGTGAGGATGGCGCCGAGGGTGCCGCCCGCTCCGTGGACGCCGAAGGCGTCGAGCGAGTCGTCGTAGCCGAGCATGTTCTTCACTTTAACAACCATGAAGTAGCAGAAGACACCGGCGATGAAGCCGATGATGAGGGCGGGCATCGGCTTGACGAAGCCGGAAGCGGGAGTGATGGCTACGAGGCCGGCGACGGCGCCGGAGATGCCACCCAACACGGAAGGTTTGCCATGCTGCATCCATTCGGCGAGGAGCCAGCCGCAAGCGGCGGCGGCGGCGCCGAAGTGAGTGGCGGTGAAGGCGGAGGTGGCCAGGCCACCGGCGGCGAGGGCGCTACCGGCGTTGAAGCCAAACCAGCCGACCCAGAGGAGGCAGGCGCCGATGAAGCTGAGCACGAGGCTGTGGGGCTTCATGGGTTCATTGGGGTAGCCCTTGCGCTTGCCCATGACGATGGCGCAAACGAGAGCGGAAACACCAGAGGTGATGTGGACGACAGTGCCGCCGGCGAAATCGAGGCAAGGAATTTTGCCGCCGAGGAACGCGTTGAGCAGGCCGTTGTTGCCCCACACCATGTGAGCCATGGGGTAATAAACAATGAGGGACCAGAGAATCGTGAAGAGCACCATGGCGCTGAACTTCATGCGTTCGGCGAAGGCGCCGGTGATGAGCGCGGGCGTGATGATGGCGAACATCATCTGAAAGAGCATGAAAGTCTGGTGCGGGATGGTGGCGGCGTAAGTGGGATTGGGATCGGCACCGACACCTTCGAGGAAGAGATAGCGGAGATCGCCAAGGAAGGGGCTGCCTTCGCCGAAGCTGAGGCTATAGCCAAACAAGGCCCAAAGGACAGTTCCAATGGCCATGAGGATGAAGCTCTGCATCATCGTGCCGAGCACATTTTTCCGGCGGACCAGGCCGCCGTAGAAAAGGGCGAGGCCGGGGCCGGTCATCATGAGTACAAGGGCGCAGCTGACTAGCATCCACGCATTGTCCGCGCTCAATTGCGCGTTTTTAATGCCAGCTTCCAGTGCGGCCGTGGGGCTCGGGGCGGGAGCAGCGGCTTGCCCCATCAGGTGGGCTGCCATGGCAGCCGACAGGGACAACATCGATAGAATTCGTTTCATGACTCTCCTCTTAGGCTGACCGCGACAGGGCGGGACGCAAACAGGGCGTGTGATAGTTATCATCCACGCTGGCGAAGCGAAGCGGAAGTCAATCTTTCCTATCCGGGCGATTCAATTTATCTATTGGCCCTTCTCCCTATCGGGGTAATTGAAATTATTGATTGGCGCTGAGCGCCGGTTGCCCCGTAGACTTCATTCTAGGTCCCCGTCGCACCTCAGCATTCGTGCAATTAAAGAATCCAAAGTGGAGATCTGCTAGATGAAAACTCCGACGTTTTTTCGCGTCGCAATTACTGCTCTTACTCTTGCCGGCGCCCTTGCCGCGCAGGATAACACCCAAGCGCCGGCCCCTGCGCCCGCGCCCGCGGCGCCTGTGTGGTCGGCTGGGCCGATCACCTTTAGTGGGTTGATCGATGGGTATTACAGCTTCAACGCCAACCACCCGGCCAGCCGGAACAACGATTTGCGCAATTTTGAAGTGAAAGCGAATCAGTTTTCGCTCAACATGACCAAGTTCACCCTGGAACACGACGCTGATCCGGTGGGCTTCAAACTGGACCTCGGCTTCGGCAAGGCCTGGGACCTGTTCCACGCGACCGACCCGGCCGGCGTGAACACGGTGAAATACATTCCCCAGGCGTATGTCACCTTTAAGCCGAAAAATGCCGGTGGGTTGCAGATTGATTTCGGTAAGTTTTACACTTCCGCCGGCGCTGAATTGACCGAGAACAACCTGACCTGGAACTACGGTCGCGGCCTGCTCTACACGAACGGACCGTACTATCACTTCGGCACGCGCATCACCAAGCCGGTCAATGACAAATTCGCGGTCGGCCTGCAGATCGTAAATGGCTGGAACAATGTGGAAGACAACAACTCCGGCAAGACTTTTGGCTTCACGACCGCCTGGACGCCGAGCAAGAAGTTCAGCTGGTACAACAACTACTACACCGGTCCGGAAAAGAACGACACCAACAAGGGTAAGCGGAACTTTTTCGACACGGTGGTGAACATCAACCCGAACGATAAGACGAGCTTCTTTGCGAACTTCGACTACGGCAACGAGTCGAAGGTGGGCAACGGCAGCGCGACCTGGGTGGCGATTGCTCTCTCCAGCCGGTTCCAGACGACGGAAAAGACCGCCCTGGCGATCCGGTACGAGAACTACAACGACAAAGACGGCTTCATCACCTTGCAGAAGCAGAAGCTGAACAGCTTCACGGTGACCGGCGAGTACAAGTGGATTGAAGGCCTGCTGGCGCGTTTGGAATACCGCCGTGACTGGTCCGACAAGCCCTTCTACGGCCGCGGCAACGAGCCGGGCAGCTGGAAGAACCAGGACACGATCACCCTCGGCGTCGTGGCGTTCTTCGGGCCGAAGCGTTAATTCGTAACCGGCACCGGCCGGAGCAAGCCGACACCAATCTGCCCGTGCAGATTCTCGGCAGGCTCCGGCCGGTCGCCGCCTCCAAACCACACCCGCACCGTTCCGTCCTTCTGCACTTCCACCTCCGGGTCACACACGACCTTCGCATTCCACCCCTCGCCCACTCCGATCAACGCTGTTTCCCCAACTCTTTCCCACTTGATTCCATCGATTGAAACCGCCATGCCGATGCGGCGCCATTCTTTCTTGTCGCGGCCGGTGTAGAGCATCCACCACTTGCCGAACTGCGGCCAAACGGCGGGTTCGCCGAGGCCGTTTTCGTCAAAGGTGCCGGGGGCGCCGAGTTCGAGGATGGGGTTTTGCAGGGATTTCGTCCAGGTGACGCCATCGGTGGAGACGGCGACGCCGAGCCGCTGGCGGCGGGCGCGGTCCTGGCCGAGGAAGTAGAGATAGTGCTTGCCTCCGGCGGTGATGGCATAGGGGTCGCCCACGCCGCGTTCATCCCATTGACCGCGGGGGCCGGCGGGGAGGACGGGTTCGGGGGCTTTGTCTTTTTGGTTGCGGAGGAGTCCGAGTTGGGGGGGATTGCCGGCTTGATAGAGATAGTTTTCGCCGAGGATGGCGCCGTTGGCGGCGATGTAGTTGCCTTCCCAGGCGACGGGACCGGGTTGGAGAATGGGGCCTTGTTTTTGCCAGGAGAGGCCGTCGGTGGACGTGGCGAGGCCGGTACGCCAGGTTTTGCCATCCCAGCCGGAGTAGAAATTGAAATAGCCGGTGGGCGTTTTGGCGATGGAGGGGTTGAGGGCGTCGACGCTGTCGAACTCCCCGGGGGCGCCGTGGGGAATGACGGGGGCGGGTTGGGGCTCCCAGACCCAACGGATCTTCGCGGGCTGGCCGGAGGCCGGAGGGAGAGTAAAATCGGCGTATTTGGCGCAGCCGGAAAGGGTTAACGCGGCCAGCACCGCCCACCATCGCATACAAGGATCATAGCGGGATTCGAATTTTGAGTGCAGTGCGCTTGCCGGGATCGGAGTCGAGCAAGAGTTCCCCGTTGAGATTTTTGACGCGGGAGCGGATGGTGACGGGGCCGCGTTTGAGCAGTTCCAGTTCGTCGAGCGAATAGGCGCCGGCAAAGGGAAAGCCATTGCCATCGTCCTCGATCGACAGTTCAAAAATATCCCCATCGCGGCCAACGCCGACCGTGAGGTGCTTGGCATGTGCGTGTTTTTGCACGTTGTGCAGGGCCTCCCGGACGATCTGCAGAACTTCGGTGGCGGCCTGTGTTTCCGGGGGCACGCGGGTGGTGCTACCGACGAAGGTGGACACCACGCCG
Organism: Candidatus Sulfopaludibacter sp. SbA3; assembly: GCA_945860645.1. GTDB lineage: Bacteria > Acidobacteriota > Terriglobia > Bryobacterales > Bryobacteraceae. Next base: position 11,974 of record CAMATG010000079.1, read on the forward strand.
GTATCGCGTTCAAACGACTCCACCAGCTTCTTGATGGAAGGGACCAGGCCGGCGCCATCGATCTCCGGCGGCCGCATGCTGCGGACAAACTGGCGGATCTCCTCCCCTTGATCGCGGGCGAGTTGCTGGAGTTCTTCGAGTTCGGCAACGGCTTTCACCGGATCGCGGTCCATGATTTTCCGCACGACCTGCAAGCGCATCTGGAAGCCGACGAAGCACTGCAGCGGGCCGTCGTGAAAATCGTGCGCGATGCGCTGGCGTTCGGCCTCGCGGGCGTGTTCGGCTTCGGAGCGATACATCATGGCCTGGCGGGCGGCGGCGCGCAGGCGAACCTGCAGGGCCTGGCGCTGGAGGGCCATCACTGTGACAGCGGTACCGGAGAGAAGGACGCCGGGCGAGAGCACGAGGGTACTGGTGGTGCGCGTCAGAAACAGAAAGATGGTTGTGGCCAGGACGACGGCGAAAATCTCGCGCGGCGTGTGGAGCAGCGCGGCCGACATGAGGATGAAGAGATAGAAGAGCGCAGTGATGCCGGCGTTGTATTCCAGGGGGAGTGAGGTGCAGATCAGGAAGAAGACGGTATCGACGAGAAGGCTGAGCAGCATGTAGCCGCGGCGCTCCAGGCTGTAGCCGAAGACGGCGGCGAGGGCGTAGAGGGTGTAGACGATCCAGAGGCCGAGGCTCTTCTGCGCGGGGCCGCCAGAGGCGGCGGAGGCGAGAACCGAGCAGAAAACGCCGAGGAGCAGACGGAAAACGGCGAGCGCGAGTTGCCAGCGGGGTACAAGGCTGGTGTTCGCCAGATCCGCGGCCGGGGCGCGGTCGTGCCGCGAAGCGTCGGTAGAGATCATCCTGGCTTATTATCGGCGTATTTCCGGGAAAGCTGCAGGGGGAGGCTGGCTGGGGAATTCCGGGGCGGCGCGGCGAGGGAGAAGTAGGGCGGCGGCAAAGGCGATACGGGCGGGGCGAGTGGGAACGGAAGGGGGGAAGGTCTGGCGGACATCGTCGTGAAACAGATCCAATGCCGCGGCCGGGAACGGAGTGCCGAGGACGAGAAGTTTCAGGCCCATGTAGTTTCAGGCCATGACGATGAACCGCCCGGCGCCGGCGTCTAGACGAGCGAGCACCGATGGGGACGTGCAAGGCCCACCCGGTGCTGGCGTGGCCTTGAGATGGACGGAGCCCGTGAAGTGGATACGGGACCTGCTGTCCTAGCTGAACGAATGGCCAGCGGTAACCTCGCGCTCATGGGGAATGCGGGTTAGCCGGGGCAGGTTGCGTCACCAGATAGAAACGGGCGGCTTCTTCCGAAGCCGCCCGTCGCCGAACAGACAGTACGATTTACGCCAATCAGGCAGAGCGGCGGCGCAGCGCAAAGATCGCGCCCAAACCGCCGGTCAACAGAAGCATTGTGGCCGGTTCCGGAACATCGCCGCCTGCAGTTGCAGAACCGAAGGTGACGTTGTCAAAACCAACTTGATTTGCAGTACCGCCAAAGTCGACTGACATCGCAGTTCCTGCGAAGGCGACACCGATGGGCACGAACGGGCTGAAGCTACCGGTCGGATCGCCGCCATCGGATGCAGTAATCGGCAGGTTGATGGTCGCCAAGAGGCTCCCTGTCAAGTTCAGGCCAGAATAGACATTCACAACTGCCGGGTTGTTGATAGCCGAATAGAAAAAGGAGAAGCCCGTATCAAATCCGGCCGCATAGTTCATGACG
>CAMATG010000080.1 GCA_945860645.1 Candidatus Sulfopaludibacter sp. SbA3
AAGTGGAGGTGAAGCGGAACGAGACGTCGTTGATTCTGGTGTATGCCTACCAGGACGATGCGCATTTTAACTATGTGCATTTATCGGTGGACGACCCGGCGAAGGTGGCGGCGCATAACGGCGTTTTTCATGTTTTTGGCGGGGATCGGGTGCGGATTTCTCCGCTGGAGGGCGGGGCGGGGGCGTTGCCTGATTCGGATTGGACGAAGGTGAAATTGGTGTGGGATGGGAAAGAGGTGGTGTGCTGGGTGAACGGGAAGACGACGGGGGCGCTGCGGGGAGTGGATTTGTCGTTGCGGAAGGGGCGGATTGGATTGGGGTCATTTTTCGAGACGGCGAGTTTTCGAAATCTGCGTGTTAGTGGGCGGTTGTTATAGCCTTGTAGAAATCCTATGAAGCTACTTTGTGGACTGTTACTGCTGGCGGGCGCGGTGTGGGCGGACGAGACCATTACGGCGATGGGCAAGACGTTTTCGGTGCGGAAAGCGGCTGATTGGAAGGGAACGCCGGAGGGGCTGGAGTTGTTGGTGAAAGACGAGCCGGGGGTGCCGCGGCGGCCGAAGCAGTTTGCGATTTTGCAAGAGGGGCCGTTTTCTTCTTTCACGCTGGAGGTGGAAGTGAAGCGGAACGGGAAGTCGTTGGCGCTGGCGTATGCGCATCAGGACGAGGGGCATTTTAACTACGCGCATATTTCGGTGGATGATCCGGCGAAGCAGCGGGTACATAACGGGGTTTTTCATGTTTTTGGGGGAGAGCGGGTACGGATATCGTCGTTGAAGGGCGGGCCGGGGTTGTTGCCGAGTGCGGATTGGACGAAGGTGAAGTTGGTGTGGGACGGGAAGACAGGGGAGGTGCGGTGCTGGGCGGATGGGAAGACGAGTGAGGCGCTGCATGGGGTGGATTTGTCGTTGAAGAATGGGCGGGTTGGGTTGGGGTCGTTTAATGAGACGGGGAGTTTTCGGAATTTGAAGGTGAGTGGGGTGAAGTAGTTTTTTGGCCCCGGATGGTTGGGGATTACGCAGTGATTTTGAGGAGGGGGTGCACCTATGAGCAAGAAGTCGATTCCTACCTTTCGGCCCGGAGAGATTGTCGTCGAGTTTCTGCCTGAGTTCGTCGGAAGTCAGTTTCCCCTTGGGTTTGCCCCAGGCATTCTTGAGATGCTCGCAATGGTTAAGCGTGAGTATGGGGCCACCAAGATCGAGACGTTGTGGCGTGTGGGAGTATCAAATTCAGTAGGCGCTGGCACAAGCGGTCGAACTTCCTCGGTGTTGAAGGTGCCGACTGGATTGCCGAGCATCGTCGCGCAGTGGATCTCGAGCCTGCAGGATCTGACTGGATTACGTGACGTAGTCGATCCGGCACTCGCCGCCGAAGCACGACGTAGGTTACGAATCTACTTTCCCCGGAGAGAAAACCTCGATCAATTGCTGTTCCGAATCGGCAACCCCACCTTCATCGAACATGCTGAGTTGATTCCATTTGTTCTTGGACCAAAAGTGGATGTACACACCAAGGAGGAATATCAAAGCCGCGAAATTGAGCCGCGCGCTCCTGACTCCAGCGCCTTCCTACCCGTACAGGAGGTTGAACGGCCGGAGACATGGGATTTTCTTAGCCTTTCCAATATTGCAATCCTGGATTCCGGATGTGACGATAAGCACCCTGGCTTGGAAGGGCGGGTTGACTTCGCAAATGAGGAGTCCCGGCGGGACGGGTATGGTCACGGTACTTTCATCGCTCATTCGATTGCTGGCCAGGCGAAAGTGGCTCGGAAGAAGTATGGTGTGGACCCCAAGAAAGTCAGTGACACCGTGGGTGGACTGCTACCAGCGTCGAAGCTTTGGGTTGCTAATGTCATGGACCCGGAGCCGTTCGACGACGGCGATGGAAAGCTACAGTATTCGCTTGATCCGGGCCGCTATTCGTTTGAGTTAAACCGGATCGCTTCCCGTTCAACGAAACGGCTGGAGCAAATTGACGTGGTGAACCTTAGCTTAGGAAGTGAGAGCGCCAGCAAGACTCTTCGGAAGGACATCGCCGCTCTCGAGAAGGCCGGGGTCGTCGTAGTCGCAGCAGCAGGGAATTCACCATCTGGGAAACAAGGCAAAGTGATTTACCCGGCGGCGTTTTCGAGCACAATCTCTGTTGGAGCGCTGGCCTATGAGGGAGACGGAACCAGCATATGGGCGCGTACCAACCGACGCCTTCCGGAAGACAGCGAACGCACCAAGGCTTGGGATATCTGCGCGCCCGGGGAGTGGATTCTATCCGGGCTTCCTCTAAACAAGAACGCACTCGGCTTGACCTTTTCCGGCTGGCTGACCGGTACCTCCATGGCAGCGCCCTATGTCACGGCTGCAGTGGCGGTCTTGTGCGCTCAGGGAATAAAGGGCCGGGATAACGTATTGGCTGAACTAGAGAGACTCGGTCCAGAGAAGAAGGGCATCACCCGGCTGGTTTGTCCTCCGGGAACCCCGCGATTCAAGGAGAAGAAGGCGCATGGGTGATAAAGCACTTCCGCAGTTCCGACCAGGCGAGATGATCATTGAGCTGCGTCCGGAAATGGTGGGGAAAGCGAACCCGCTGGGCTTGGCAACTTCGATTATTGAGCTGCTGGCGATGTTGAAGAGTCAGCATGGGGCGATCAAGATTGAGACTCTTTGGCCGGTGGGGGTTAGCGTCCTGGATGCGGGCGGATCTCTGGCGAGACTTGTGCTACCCCGACTTTTAAAGAAGTTGCCGGCGAATTTGCGTTTGACTGCAGAGACGTTACTGGCCTCGACGGAGTTAGGCGCTCCCGTGGACCCGGAGTTGGCACGGGAAGCGCGTCTGCGTTTGCGGATTAAGCTGCCGCCTGGCGAGGATGTCGAGACGGTGATGAAAAAGGTGGTGGCGAATGCTGGGGTTGAGTATGTTGAGCCGATCCCATACATGTGGGCGCCGGCCATCGATCGCCGGGACCGGGCGGCGATGGAGGCAAAGTTCCCCTTGGATTTACATCCTGGCTTGAAGGTAGTGCCGGATGAAGGCTTCTTTCCGCAAGAGAGAATCGGGAGGCCATCGAACTGGGACACGCTGGAGCTCCGAAACATTGCGGTACTCGATTCCGGCTGTGACGAGGATCACCCAGGGTTGGCCGACGCGGTTGACTATCCGAACAAAGAATCCAGGAAGGATAAGTACGGGCATGGAACTTTCGTATCTCAGATCATCGCCGGCCGTGCGACGACCGCTACGGAGAAGTTAGGCCTGAATCCAAAGACCGTCTATGACACTCCCGCCGGAGTGCTCCCCAGTGCCCGGCTGTGGGTAGCTGATGTGATGGATTCCGAGCCGTTTGATGAAGGGGAAGGCGCCAAGCAGTACTCTCTGGACCCCGGTAAGCTCTCGCGCGAATTGAACCGATTGGCGAAGCGGGGTACAAAGCGAATGAGGGAGATTGACGTAGTCAATCTGAGCTTGGGGAGTGCGCATTCGAGTAGCACGCTGAAGAAAGACATCGATGCAGTTGCTGATGCGGGTATTCTTGTCGTCGCCGCTGCCGGTAATTCTGCGAGTAAGGACGACAGGGATCCGGTGATCTACCCAGCGGCATTTGAGAACTGCATATCTGTAGGAGCCCTTGCCTTTTTCGGAGGCGGAAAAGAAATATGGGAACGGACCAATAATCGGATTCCGGACAAAACGAACCGCAAGGAACCCTGGGACATTTGCGCGCCTGGCGAGTGGATTCTATCGGGGCTCCCGATGAATGAGAACGCGATGGGGTTGACGTTTTCCGGCTGGCTGAGTGGAACCTCGATGGCAGCTCCGTATGTGACGGCCGCGGTCGCCGTGCTCTGCAATCGGAAAATCAAGGATCGGAAAAATGTGTTGGCCGAACTCCGCAAACGTGGGAAGTGGGAGGACTATTACTTCCGGCTGAAATGCCCGGCCGCAGATTAGGCGACCGGGCAGATTGGAACCTCAATCGTTGGGTTTGTCAAACGGCGGCCCATCGGCGCTTGCGCCTACACCACCGTCATGGCCGCCACCGACCTTCACTTCCTGGTAAGCGTCTTCCAGGAATTTGATGATCGCTTGCTTTTCGTCGGCCCGTTTAATCAGGGCCTTGATAACGGCGAGCGAAGCAGCGAAGGCCTTGCGCTTGGGGTTTCTCTTTATCGCGGCTTCCGCCGCTTTGGTTATTTTGGAAACCTTCGGTTTCGACTTCTTTTTGTCGTCTTCCTTCTTTTTGCCCATGTTGGCATCCTTTCGAGTTGATTGGCTACTGCAAAGATCAGGGACCTGTGCGTTCCTGGCGGGAGGAGTTGTCGTCGGCAGGTGTGGCGCCGTCACCGGGAGGCAGGCCGAGGGAAACCTCCTCTTTGGCGACTGTCAAGATGGCGACGAACTCCTTACTGGTGCCTGCCCGCTTGATGAGTTCCTGAATCACGGCATAGGCAACAGTGGCAGCGGTGCGATTGGGATTCTTCACTTTCCCGAACGCTTCATTCGCGACTCCGAGCATGTGCGCATATTCCGGCGGCGTGGCCTCTCGCGGGGGTTTCGGCGCACTTGGCTTCTTCCGCGGAGGCGACCCCTTCGCCTTCTTTGTGTTCGTTTTTGTGGCCATGATCCATTTCCTTTCTGCGTTTAGTACAAGTTCTCCACCGCCTGATGCCGACGCCCGATGATGGGCCGGTTTAGGTAGGTCTTTGCGTTCTCGGGCGAATCCGCGCTACCGATGGCGGCAAACACTCCATGCGCTCGTTCCCGTGTCTGTTTCCATTCCGGGTTGCCGGCCATATGCAGCGCCTGCGTCAACACCAGCAGGCTGTACCAGGTGTTGCGAAGATCGTTCAATTGCTCGGCATAGGCAACAGCCTTTCGCGCTTCGGCGACGGCCTTGGCCGGCTCGCGGCGGTCCATATAGACCTCCGCCATGGCGTAATGAGGCGCCACGAGCTGCGCGGGACGGCCAGCGAATTCCTGGATCGCGGTCTGGCAAAGCGGCGCCGCGAGGGAGGGCCGGCCGGCCTCAGCATATTTCGGACAGAGTTCGTAACGCAGACCGCGTTCCTCCGACTTCGCGCCCCGCTTGACCGCCGCGGCGCGCATCGCTTCCAGACGGGCAAAGGCCGCGTCGAACCGCATTTGCTGAAAGTCGAGCGAGGACTGCGCCTGATCGAGTTGCCACTTTACCTTTTCGTTCGCCGGCTTTTCCTTGCGCACATGCTCAAGGTCTTTGGCCGCGTCCTCAAACCGACCATACATGAACAGCGCCTTTGCCTTTTCGATCCGGAAACTCTGGGCCGATACGCGATTGCCCATGCTTTCAAACGTTTCCACAACTTCGGCGAACCGGGCGGCCGCGTCCTCATAGCGTGTCTGCTGGCGGGCGAGGTAACCAAGTCTTTGCCGTGCCTGCAGCTGGTCCGCCGCACTGGGACTCGCGGAAAGCGCTTCCAGATAGACCTTTCGCGCGTCGTCGAACTTGCCAGCCTTTTCGAGGAAATCGCCGCGGAAACGAAGGGTCTGGGCGATCTGCACCACATCGCCGGTGGCACGATAGTATTGCAGGGCATCGTTGATCAGTGGTTCCACTTTCGGAAGCTGGTTGAGGCTCATATGCATCTGTGCAAGCGTCAAGCGGGCTCTGGCCTCTGCACGTTGGGCGCGATAGCGCTGCGCCAACTGCAAGGCCCGGCGGAAGTCCGGTTCAGCCTCCTCATACTTCCCTTGCGCAAACGGGATGTATCCGAGGTCAATTATTCCATTCACGGCTTGGCCGGCAAGGCCGGCGCGCTCCGCGGTCGTTATAGCCTCTGTCACCAGCTTGCGCGACCCTTCCAGATCGCCTGACAGCTCTACACGGCGTGAAAGCACAAGCAGTGCGCGCACGAGTAACCAGTCGCTTCCTGTCTCCCGGCCACGGCGCGCGGCGGCTTCGGCCTGTCGGATAGACTCCGCCACAGGATTGGCAAAGGCGGATCGGGCCAGCGCCACCTCACCCAGCCCTTCGGCATTGCCCAACGCTCTATAGTTTGCTTCGGCACCGAAGAGGAGCCCCGTCGCTTCCGTGTTCTTGCCTTCTCGAATACGGATGTTGGCGAGCCGCAATTGAGGGCCAGGCTGCGAGCCATCCGCTTTGATCAACGCCTCATAGAGGGCGGCGGCCTGTGCGTTGCGGCCGGCGCGCTCGTTCCAACGCGCCTCATCTAGCTGTGCGTTGCCTCGATCCTTCGCCGTAGCCAGCGCCTGATCCCACTGCCCTGTGAGCGTCGCCTTCACGCCTTCGCACAACAGCCGCTCTTCCGCCGAACGATGGCTGCCGCCCACGGCTTGGAGGATCTGCTCCTGGGCGCGGTCGCGCATGTCGAGCTCTATGTACGTCTCGGCCAGACGGCAGCGGGCGGAGAGATATCCCGGGTCCATATCGAGCGAACGCTCGAAGAGCTTGGCCGCTTTGGCGGTCGATCCATCGGCGAGCGCCACTTCGCCCTCGCGATACCAACGTGCCACGTCCGGACGGACCGGCGCTACGCGCAACCGCGTGAACGACCACCAACCAGCCACCGAAATCGCAATGGCCGCTGCCGCCACCAGCACTGGCTTCCGAGGAATCCGATACGTTCTCGAACGCCGGTCGCCGAGCGCGCGGAGAACCTCGGCGCCGTTGGCGAAACGTCGTTTGGGATCAAGCGCGAGACAACGCAGTATGGCCGACTCCCACGCAGGGTCAATGTTCGGATTGCTTGTCCTTGGCGATCGCGGCTGCTCCTTGATGCGCCGGACGGCGATCTGCAGTGGCGAGTGGCCCTGCAGCGGCGCCACCCCGGTGGCCATCTGGTACATGATGACGCCGAGCGAATAGATGTCGGATTGCGGCCCGAGTTCGCCGCCCTCCAACTGTTCGGGCGACATGTAGAGCGGGGTGCCGGCGCCCCAAGCGGAACCGGTGACGTGGGAGTCGCCACTGTCGGCGGAGCGGGCGAGACCAAAGTCGGTGATGACGACGCGGAGATCGCCGCCTTCGCGGGACAGGAAGACGTTGGCGCCCTTCAGATCCCGGTGGAGAACGCCAGCGGCATGGGCGGCGTCGAGCGCGGAGGTCAACTGCTCCAGAATCGGTATGGCGCGGGGCAGCGGCAGCGGCGCTTCGCGCTCCATCAATTCGGCCAGCGTTTCGCCGGAGAGCAGCTCCATTGTGAGGAAGTCCACACGGTCGCCCCGGCTGGTGGGGCTGGCCGGAAAGAAGTCGTAGATCCGGCAGACGGAGCGGTGCGTGACCTGGCGGGCGAGAGTGATCTCGCGCCGGAAGCGGGCGACGGCTTCGGCCTGATCGGCGATATCGCGGCGGATCAGTTTGATGGCGACGTGGGTGTGGAGATGCCGGTCCTCCGCCTCATACACTTCGCCCATGCCGCCGGAGCCGAGATGGCGCACGATGGCGAAGCGTTCGGCCAGCACTTCGCCCGCTTCGAGGCGACGGCCCGTGCTGGTGAACCGCGCCAGCGCATCGCCCAAGGGGGGGTTATCGACGAAGCCTTTGCCCTCGCTCGGATCGTCGCGCAGGATCCGCTGGACCTGCTCCAATAGATCTGTCTCGCCCGCGCACAATTCGGCCAGGCGTTGCGCCTGCTGCTCAGGCGGCAAGTCGCAAACGTCCGAATAGACCTCAGTGATGCGTTTCCAACGCTCCGGAGTCATGCGGTAGGGTGAGCCCTCTGAATTCCCTGTAGTTAGAACTCATGAGTGTATCACCCTAATTATCCGCATTTACAGTGGAGTCACTATGGACACTTCACGGCGCGGACGCTTTCCGGCAGCGTGGGATCCCCACCCGTCAGGTAACTGCCGCCGCCCTGATGCGCCTCGGAAAAGCTGAAAGTCCGCTGCCGGCAGAAGCTATCGTTGTTGACCCTGTAGACAATCTGACCGGACCGATAGCGCAACAACGGCACGCCCAGTGCGTTGGTTCGGACGGTATAGGTGGCTTCGTCCATCCAGGTATTCAAGATAACCATCTTCGGATACAACTTGCCGACATAGGACTTTGCGCGGGTCTCCATTGGCGCGAACTTATGTGGCCCGGGTTGAATGGGGTTGCGCGCGGCCGCTTCATTCACCGCTTTACGGAACTTCAGAATCTGGTCCTGTAACCCGGGGAAAGGCTGATCCGCCAGCGGGGCGCCGAACGCGGTGTACCACTCCTGCAGCCCCTGTTTCATCTGCCCCATGAAGTGCGCCTCATTCGCGGCGATATCGAGCAGCCCCGCACTAGCCTCCCCGCTCCAGCCGGCGCCTTTGGCGAAGATCTCTGTGAACGCCAAATCCGTGTTGCCGTAGTTCGGCGCGGACACGCGCACATTCCCGAGCGCCCGCAGCGCCAGTTTATCCCGCTGCGACGCGACGTAGCAGAGCCAATCGGCCTTCGTGTCCAGGTCCCCGGGCAGCACCACGTTGGCGATCCGCCGTTCCGTGCCGGAGCGCACCAGCGCCGAGGGCGGGGCGTTCATCGCCGCTGGTATCGATTGCTGGCAAGCGGCGGCCGTGGGCGCCAACAGCGCCACCAGATCCTTTGCCTGCGCCGGCTTCAGGTTCTGGAAGGTGTTCGCGGCGGGCTCCACTTGTACCGCGGCGAGCACGAAGAAGGCTTGCTTCACATCCTGATTCTTCGCCGTTTCCACCACCGGTCCGCCCTTGGTGGCCGATTCCTTGGCCACCTTGATCTTCTCGACGGTCGCCAGGATATAGGCGCGCATCGGCTTCATCAGGCTGACGCACTCAGCCAGGTCCGGATCGTTCGGATCCCACTGCCCGGCGGAGTTCAGCTGCTGCACAGCCTCCTTGTATCGCTCCGCCATCTGCTGGATGTGCCGCTCCGCGGAGTCTACCTTCCGCGGGTCTACCGGATCTTTTTCATAGACGAAGCCGACGCCACCCCGGACGACGCGCACCGCATCGGAGCAGCGGTTCTTGTGTGCGCGGGAGGCGGCGTGGGCCGTGGGAAGCAGCAGGAGGAGGGAGAGAAGAAGTAGGCGAGTCATGGCACTGCCCCGATCCTACGGCGGGAACGTGCGTGTTTCTATTGGGATCAGCCCGAAGCGGTTACTCCCGAGTGGTAAACGAATCCACCTACTTCGTCGGGCGCACACGCACCTCGCGCACATAGATGGACTTACGCCCCGAGGGCGGCGTGAACCACGAGTAGGCAATGAGAAACCGGTCCTTACCCAACGGCAACAGCGACGTGTATCCGCAGGAATCCGCCTGGATCTTCGCGCGGTCGGGCAACGGCAGCAGTTCCTTCGCTGGAGACCACGTCCGCCCGTTATCCGTGCTGAAGCGGAGATCGACGCCCGGCCGCCCGGACGATAGCACCAGCACCCCGTTGCGCAGCTGCAATAACCGCGGCAGGACACCGGTTTCGGCAAACGACTGCGGCGGCGACCACGTACGCCCCTGGTCGGCGGACCGGACACTGTACATTGGCCCGACGCCGTTCCCATCGGTGGTGCGAAGGACACCGAGCAGTTCGCCGTTCGGTAGTACTTCCAGAGCCGGTTCGGTAAATCCGTCGCGCCGGCGGTCCGGTTCCTGGTAGAGAATGTGACCCGTTTTCTGCCACGTGCGGCCGTTGTCGGTGGAACGATAACTTGCCGCGGAGGTGTACGGCGTGGGCTGGCTGGCGTGGTAGTAGGGGTATGTCAGCGCCACGATTGAGCTGTCCTTCAGCACCTTCATGTCGCCCCACCAGATCTGTGGGATGAGCCCGCCGGTGGCGTAGCGCAACGCCTCCGGGTCGTTGAGCGGATGGTTCTCCGGCGTCCACTGACCGGCGAACCTTTGGAAGTAGATGTTGCGTAGCTTCTCCGGCAGCTCGCGTAGCAGGTAGAGCTGGAATGGCGTTTTATAGCTGACCCGTTCGGCACGCTGGGCCGGCAGCTTTACTTCGGCGATCGGGGTGGCGGCCACGGTGTCGGTCCGGAGCCATTCGCCATTGGGAAGGCGCAGGCCGTAGGCGCGCCGGGCGGCATCGGCATCCTCCCGCCAGGTGCGGCCTTTGTCCACCGATACGTACACTTTCCGCACCTTGCCGTAGGAGGCGGCGGAGTCCGGCTCCACGTGGACAAACAGGAGCATTTCGCCCTTGGCGCCCGCGTCCAGAGTGGGAAACTGCCAGCGCCCCCAGCGGTGTTCCGTTACCGGGCCTTCGGCGACGAGCCGCGGCTGGCCGAGTTGGACGGTGACCTGGGCGGAGAGCGAGATGGCAAAGAAATAGGGAATCAGGTGCAAGGTTCCCGCTATTGTACCGGGTGCGGGAGTCATGAAGAGACTGATATACTATCGCCGTCCGTAAGTAGGTTGAAACTCAATAGAACAAGGTGGCTTATGGTTTCCATGTTTCGCAACTATTTGCTTGTGCTTTTGGCCGGACTCTTTTTGCACGCGCAAGTGCAACCGGTTGGTACCGTCGATGGTTCCGTCATCGATGGATCCGGCGGATCGTTGGCCGGCGTGAAGGTTACGCTGCGAAATGTGGAAACGGGCGTTGCCCGCGACACAATGACCAACGAGAACGGCAATTACTTTTTCCCGCTCGTTAATCCGGGGCGCTACGAGACATCCGTTGAGAAGACGGGCTTCAAGAAGAGTGTGCAGGAGGTTACCGTCCGCACCGGTATTCGCTCCACGGCGGACTTTGCGCTGCAACTGGGCCAGGTTACCGACTCTGTACAAGTCACCGGTGAATCGCCGCTGTTGGAAACATCCACCTCCTCCGTCAGCCGAAACATCAACCAACGCACCGTCCAGGACATGCCGCTGCTTGCGCGTAACGTGCTGATGCTGGTCAACCTTGCCCCCGGCATCACGAACAACTCCCCCACCTCCTCCACCGGCCTCATCGATATCGATAGCGTCTCCTACACCTCCGCTTCCGGTGCCAACAACCGTACCAACGAGTTCCTTATGGACGGGATCCCCAACAACGTCTCCGACCGCGTGGCCTACATCCCCAGCGTCGACGACGTTGAAGAGTTCACGGTCTCCACCAATGCTCTGGACGCCGAATACGGCCACGGTGGCGGCATGTACGTGAACGTTGTCACCAAGGGCGGAACAAATGCGTTCCACGGAAATTTCTACAATTTTCTCCGCAATGACAAGCTGAACGCTAACAGTTTTTTCGCCAATCGCGCCGGATCGAAGCGGCCCGTCTTCCGCTTCAATCAGTTTGGCCTTACCGCGGGCGGCCCGCTGGTCAAGAACAAGACATTTTGGTTTTTCAACTTTGAAGGGCTTCGCCAGCGGACGCCGGTCTCCTACCGTTTCACGGTGCCAACCGCGCTGCAGCGCACCGGTGATTTCTCCCAGACCTTCAATGTTGCCGGCGCTCCGTTCCAGATTGCCGATCCGTTGACCACCACTCCGGCTGGTGTCCGTACCCTCTTCCCCGGCGCCCGTATCCCCGCCTCCCGTCTCAACGCTGTCTCCAGGAACGTCATCGGGCGCTACCCGGCGGCCAACCTGCCCGGCGACACCAACACCGGCGCTAACAACTACTTCAACCAGGTTCCGGCGCCTTACGACGGAGAAAACTATTCGTTGCGGATTGACCAGAACTTCAAGAACCACCGCATCTTTGGCCGCTGGTCGGCGAATCAGGGCTTCCCTGGCACGCCTACGCCATGGGACATCGGGGAAGGAGGCGTTGGGGCTTTGGAGGGTAACAACCGCGCGCAAACCTCCATCGGGCTGAGCGACATCTACACCATCAGCCCCTCAATGGTCATCACCGCACAGGGCGGCTTCACACGGTGGACCCAGCAAGGCACCCATCCGACCTTCGATCAGACGACCCTGGGCATTTCCCAATCGCTGATCAGTCAGATGCAGCAGAAGATCTTCCCTCGTTTCAACATCGCCGACAGCTACTACATCGGCGCATCCGAGGGCCAATGGTACGAACACACGAACACCTTCTCATTCAACCTCGGTGTCTCCAAGAACTGGGGAAGCCACAATATGAAGTTCGGCTTCCAAACCCAAGTGAAGCAGAATAACTCGCAGGGCGCCGCCCGGCCCGGTGGTGAATACAATTTTGACCGCGCTTTCACACAGCCCGGCGCCTTCACGCCCGGCAACAACCTGGGCAACGGCATCGCCAGCTTTCTGCTGGGAAACCCCGCCAGCGGCCTGCTGAACCTTCGCGCCGCCACCGCGCCGCAGAGCCCCTTCTATGGCTGGTACTTCCAGGACGACTACAAGGTGACCTCCAAATTGACGCTCAACGTCGGCCTGCGGTACGACCTCATGCTGGGCATCACCGAACGCTTCAACCAGAACAATCTGGGCTTCGATCTGGTTACGCCAAACCCAATTGAAGCGGCGGCGAAGACAGCCTACGCTGCCAGTTCGATTCCCGAACTTTCTCCGGCGAACTTCTCCGTCAAGGGCGGGCTCTTCTTCGCCACCAAGGACAACCGGCGTAACGTCGTGGCCGACAAGACCAACTGGCAACCCCGCATCGGACTCGCCTATCGCGTTCTGCCCCGGACCGTCATCCGCACTGGCTACGGTATCTTCTACTCCGGCTGGTGGCAGCCGTTCGTGAACGCCACCGGCTTCTCCGCGCAGACGGATATGGTGTCGACGCTCGACGGCGGTTTGACACCCAACGACACGCTTTCCAACCCATTCCCGAACGGCCTTGTGCAACCCACCGGGGCTACCCTCGGCCTGCGAACGCTGCTAGGCCAGACGCTCAGTCCCTACGATTACGCGCGCAAGAATATCCGCAACGACCGCTGGAGTTTTGGCATCCAGCATGAGGTGCGCCGCAACCTGCAGTTTGAGATCAACTACGTGGGCCAGCGGGCGCCCAACCTCATCGCCAGCACCAGCGCGAGCGACGCAGGCAAAGTGATCAGCGCGGGCTGGAACGGCACCGGCGGCACCTTCGACCAGCGCTTTTACAATCTCGGCACCCGGCTGAACGCGCGGGTGCCGAACCCGTTCCAGGGCTTGATCCCGGCCCCCAGTGCGCTGGCCGGCTCCACCGTCACGGTGGCCCAATTGCTGAACCCGTACCCCGCCTTCGGCAATGTCAATCTGAACCGCTCCTCCGGCGGAACGAGCAACTATCACTCCCTGCAGATCAGCGGCACGCAGCGCTTCGCCGGCGGCGCCATGTTGCAGTTTGCTTATACGTTCTCCAAGCAGATCGAAGCACTGCGCTTCATCGAGCCGAGCGATCCAGCTCCGGCGAAGATGATCGGCCAGTTCGACAACCCGCATCGCTTCTCGTCCGGGATCATCTATGAGTTGCCCTTCGGCAAGGGGAAAATGGCCAGCAGTCTCGCCGCGTTCAACAAGGTAATCGGCGGCTGGCAGTGGAGCGCGATGTACATTTACCAGACCGGCGCGGCCGTTGCCCTGCCTGCGGCGGTGGCTACCGGCGTGAGCCCTAAGCTCGACAACCCCACCATCAACAACTGGTTCAACGGCGCCTCCATGACGGTTATGCCCCCCTTCACCGCCCGCCGCAATCCGTATTTCTGGACCGGCCTTCGGAATCCTGCCATCAACAACTGGGACATGGGCTTTATCAAGAACACCACGCTGTATAAGGAACGCGTGAAACTCCAGTTCCGCATGGAGATGATCAACGCTTTCAACCGCGTGTGG
>CAMATG010000081.1 GCA_945860645.1 Candidatus Sulfopaludibacter sp. SbA3
CGGAAGCGCAAATGACGCCCGGCAACCAGGTCCGCGTCAGCGTCACCGTCGATGCCGATCCTGCCACCGCCTTTGCCATCTTCACCGAAGAAACCGATCTTTGGTGGCGCCGCGGCCCCCGCTTTCGCGCCTCCGGCCGCGCTCCTGGCACTCTCCGGTTCGAGCCCACCGAAGGCGGCCGTCTCATCGAAGAGTTCGACGGCCAATCCTTCGTCGCCGGCACTATCAACACCTGGCGCCCGCCCCACTCGTTCTCCTTCGAATGGTGCGCCACCAACTTCGCCCCCGGCGAAAGCACGCAGGTCGAAGTCACCTTTGAAACAGTCCCCACCGGCACCCGCGTCACCGTCGTCCACTCCGGTTGGGCCGCACTTCGTGACGATCATCCCGTCCGCCACGGCCAACCCGTTGCCGCTTTCCTCCGCACCATGGGCCTCTGGTGGGGCGACCTCCTCACCGCCCTCCGCGAACACGCACAGTACACTCGATAAAGCCATGCGCTGCCTCATCACCGGAGGGGCCGGATTCATCGCCTCCCACCTCGCCGAAGCTCTCCGGAATCAAAACCACGAAGTCGTGCTTTTCGATATCCGCAACCTCGCCGCCGAATCGCCCCTGATCGTTGGCGATATCCGAGACACCGCCCTTCTCACAAACACCCTTCGCGACCACCGCACCGAGGCCATCTTCCACCTCGCCTCTCTCCCCGGCGTTCGCCTCTCCGTCCGCGAGCCCCAGCGCGCCATCGATATCAACGTCCAGGGCACCACCTCCGTGCTCGAAGCCGCGCGCCTCGCCTCCGTCCGCAAATTCACCTTCGTCTCTTCCAGTTCCGTCTACGGCCTCGGCCTCCCCATGCCGTTCCAGGAAGACGTCACCCCCGCACGCCCCATCTCCCCCTACGCCGCCAGCAAACTCGCCGGCGAAGCCCTCTGCCACGCCTACGCCCATCTCTACAATCTGTCCGTCACCGTCACCCGCCTCTTCACCGTCTACGGCCCCCGCCAGCGTCCCGATCTCGCCTTCCACAAATTCATCGCCGCCATCGCCGCCGCCCAGCCCATCTCCATCTACGGCACCGGCGACACCCGTCGCGACTATACCTACTGCGCCGACGCCGCCCGCGCACTCGCCGCCACGCTCCGTCTCAACACCCCTTTCGAAATCCTCAATATCGCCAGCGGCCGCCCCATCGCGCTCACCGAAGTCATCGCCACCATCGAGACCGTCGCCAACCGCCCCGCCCTTCGCGAGTACCTCCCGCCCCAACCCGGCGATGTCGACGCCACCTTCGCCGACATCGCCAAGGCCAGCCGTCTCCTCCACTACGCCCCCACCGTCTCCCTCCTCGATGGCATCCGCGCCCAGTGGCAGTGGCAAACCCGCTAACGCCGTTCACCCCGCCCCGCCGCGTTTCGCCCCATTCTTATTCCCCGCCCCGCAAACCGGGCGCAAACTGGTCTCAACTGTACCCGAGCGCTCCCCACAGAGACCCTTTCCCCAAACAGACAACCTTTGTGGGGAGCGCTCCCTTACCACCATGAACACGCCCTCGATTCGTGCCACCATTGCGAAGAGGAATTCGCGTGGAATCTGTCCGGCGGTACGAAACTAAGGTGAACCAGGGATTCTGGAGCATCGTCGCCCTTTGGTCGCTGTACGGCGTGTTCAACATGATCGTGGTGCACACCCGATCCATTCTCTATGGCAAGGCCATGAGCTGGACCGATTGCGCTCTTTACGAACTCTCCTTCGCCTGGATCTGGGCAGCCGTCACGCCCCTCGTCCTCGTTCTCAGCCGCCGCTTCCCGCTCGGCCCCGGTCACCCCTGGCGCAACGCCTTCACCCATGTTCTCTGCGCCTTCGCCGCCGCCATTCTCACCAAGTCCATCTGGGACTTCACCGCCCTCCCCTACGTCGCCCCGTCCCTGGTCCCCACCGACTTCGCATCGTTCCAAAAATCCGTCATCCGCGCCCTCGATTTCGGCGTCCTCCACTACTTCCTCATCATCGTCGGCCACCACGCCGTCGAGTATTACCGCAAGTATCAGGACGGACTCCTCCGCGCCTCCCAGCTCGAAGCCAAACTCGCCACCGCCCAACTCCACGCCCTGAAAATGCAGCTCCACCCGCACTTTCTCTTCAACACGCTCCACTCCATCTCTGAACTCGTCCACGCCGATCCCGCCCGCGCCGAGACCATGATCGTTCGCCTCAGTGACTTCCTCCGCCTCACCCTCGATCACGTCGGCACCCCCGAAGTCCCACTCGGCGAAGAGATCGACTTCCTCCGCCGCTATCTCGAAATCGAACAGATGCGCTTCGAAGAGCGCCTCACCGTAAATTGGGAAATCGACCCCGCCCTGCAACTCGTCCGCGTCCCCAACCTCATCCTCCAACCCATCGTCGAAAATGCGCTCAAGCATGGAATTTCCCGGAACACCGCCCACGGCGTTCTGCGTATCTCCTGCATACAGGAGGACGGCAAGCTGGCCATGAAGGTCTACAACAACGGCCCCGCACCCAAACGCGAGCCCCGGAATCTCGGCGAACCCGTCCGCGAGGGTGTCGGGCTCAACAACACTCGCAGCCGCCTCGAACGCCTCTACGGCGGAGACCACCATATCGATTTCCGCCACGCCGCCGAAGGCGGTTTCGAAGTCACCATCCGCATCCCCATGCGCCCACTGCCATGCCCCACATACGCACAGTAATCATTGATGACGAACGCCTCGCCCGCCAGCGCATTCGCCGCATGCTCTCCGACGCGCCCGGCTTCGACGTCGCCGGCGAGTTCGAAAACTCCGAAGAAGGCCTCGCCTATCTCGAATCGAACCCGGCCGACCTGCTCTTCCTCGACATCCAAATGCCCGGCCTCGACGGCTTCGGCCTCCTCGACGCCCTTCCTCCCGAACGAACCCCCATGGTCATCTTCGTCACCGCCTACGACGAATACGCCCTCCGCGCCTTCGAAGTCCACGCCTTCGACTATCTCTTAAAACCCTTCGACCAGGCCCGTTTCGAAAAGACCATCGAACGCGCCCGCAAACAACTCGCCAGCGAAGACCGTAGCAGCGAAAAACTCCTGAACCTGCTCAGCGAATTCCGCCAGCGCAACCAGGAACCCGCCCGTTTCGCTATCAAGACGCCCGGCCGTCTCTTCTTCGTTCGCCAGGAAGACATCGATTGGATGGAGGCCGCCGACAACTACGTCAGCCTCCACGTCGGCCCCGATACCCACCTCATCCGCGAAACGATGAACGCCCTCGAACAGCGCCTGGACTCCCACCGTTTCCTCCGCATCCACCGCTCCACCATCGTCAATGCCGATCGCATCAAGGAGCTTCGCCCCTGGTTCCACGGCGAATACATCGTGCTCCTCAAGGACGGCACCGAACTCACCCTCAGCCGCACCTACCGCGAACGCATCCTCAACCTGCTCGGAAACTAGCCCGCACCACCTCGCAGGCAAAATCGATCTCCGCCCGCCCCACCACATACGGCGGCAGAAATCGCAGCACATTCCCCTGCGTGCAGTTGATGATCAACCCCGCCTCTCGCGCCCGTTCCACCACCGGCGCCCCCGGCCCGTCCAGTTCCAAACCCACCATCAGGCCCCTTCCCCGCCCCCCGATCCGCTCCAGAAAGTACGCACCCATCTCGCCGATAGCCGGCAACAGCAGCTCCGTCTCCTCCAAAAACGCCAGCGCCACCCGGCACGCCAGCGGGCCCCCGCCAAACGTCGTCCCGTGCATCCCCTGCCCCAACGCCGCTCCCGCCTCCGCCGAAAACATCGTCGCCCCCAACGGCAAACCGCCCCCCAACGGCTTCGCCGTCACCACCACGTCCGGCAACAATCCGAACCGTTGATACGCAAACCGCTCCCCCGTCCGCCCCAACCCGCACTGCGTCTCATCGGCAATCCACAACGCCTCCCGCCGCGTCGCCAAGCCACGGATCCCTTCCAGAAACTCCGCCGTCAACGGCACAACCCCGCCCTCCCCCAGAATCGTCTCCGCCACAATCGCAATCGTCTCCTCGTTCACCGCCGCCCGCAACGCCGCCATATCGTTCGCCCCCACAAACACCACATCCGGCGTCAACGGCCCAAACGGGTCCCGGTACTTCCCCTGCCCCGTCACCGCCAGCGCACCAGCCGACCGCCCATGAAAGGAGCCCTCCAACGCCACAATCCGCTGCCGCCGCCGGCCCAATGCGTTCGCCCGCGCCCGCGCCGCCTTCAGCGCCGCCTCCATCGCCTCCGTCCCGCTGTTGCTCAGGAACACCAGGTCCAGCCCGCTCCACGCCGCCAGCCGCGCCGCCAGCGCTTCCTGATACGGATGCCGGTGCAGATTCGACGAATGCACGCACATCGTCGCCTGCTCCCGGATCGCGGTAACCAGCGCCGGGTGTCCGTACCCCAGCGCATTCACGCCAATCCCGGTGATGAAATCCAGATACCGCCGCCCCTCGGCATCAAAAACATAACACCCCTCTCCCC
This sequence comes from Candidatus Sulfopaludibacter sp. SbA3, assembly GCA_945860645.1. Classification (GTDB taxonomy): domain Bacteria; phylum Acidobacteriota; class Terriglobia; order Bryobacterales; family Bryobacteraceae. The sequence continues at coordinate 4,502 of CAMATG010000081.1, forward strand.
GCTCCACCAGCAGCGGCCGCGTCCCGTAAACAGGCAGCAAATGTTCCGTAGGTACCATATGCACCCATCCTGCGGCGAAACGCCGTTTCACTCAAATACTATCGATGACATCAATTGATACTTTAAAGGTATGGATCTGAACGGGATCGAACTCAGCCACCTCCGCTACTTTCTCGCCGTTGCCGAGGAACTCCACTTCGGCCGCGCCGCCCTCCGCCTCCACATCGCCCAGCCACCCCTCACGCGGCATATTCAAATCCTCGAATCCCGTCTCGACTGCCGCCTCTTCGAACGCACCTCCCGCTCCACGCGCCTCACCCCCGCCGGCGAACTCCTCCGCGACCGCGCCCGCGCCATCCTCGCCGAAACGAATCTCGCCTTCCAAACCATCCGCCGCGCCGCCACCGGGGAAGAAGGCCAGCTCACCGTCGCCACCGCCCCGTCTCTAATGCTCGGTGGCCTGCCGAAGATCATCCGCGCCTTCCGCCGCAAGTTCCCCCACGTCGATTTCCGCCTCCACGAAATGGCCACCAGCGCCATCCTACAATCAGTCACCACCGGCACCGCCGACCTCGGCTTCGTCCGCGGCCGCGACAAAGACCCCCACGTCGACACCCATCTCACGTGGCCCGACCCGCTCGTCGCCATCGTCCCCAACGACTTCCCCAAAGGAACCGTCAGCCTCGCCCAACTCCGCGCTCATCCGTTCGTCTTCTTTCCCCGCCACATCGGCCCCTCGCTCTACGACGAGGTAATGGCCGTCTGCCGCCGCGCCGGCTTCACGCCCGCCATCGCGCAGGAGGCCCGCCAGTGGTCCAGCATCATCAGCCTCGTCAGCGCGGGCATGGGCGTCTCACTCGCCCCCCAGTCCATCCAGAGTCTGCTCCCCAAGGCCGTCCGCTTCGTGCCGATACCAAGAGCCAACACCACCGTCCGAATCATCGGCCGCAAGACCGGCGCCGCCAACCCAGCCATCGAGAACTTCCTGCAAATCTGCCGCACCGCCACACCAACTCCCAGCTAATAGGAATCCCCCGCCCCAACAACACATCCCGGTAAGATAAATCATCCATAGCCCCCGACACGCCGACACCCTGGAGACCTTGCGTCGCAAGGGCCGCCGCCATCGGCCTCGGCGCGCTGTGTATCGGTACCGGAGCATGGAAGATAATCACAACACCCACCGACCCAATACTATCCATCGCCGCAACCAGCAGCGGCGCACTTCTCATCCTTCCGGCCACCCGCCGCTGGGGCGCGTGGATCACCGTCGCCCTGCTCATCGCCTATACGGCAACACACCAGAACCTCTCCGCCGCCCTACTCCTGGTACCGGCAATCGCCGCCGCCATCTGGTCCCCGCACCCCCGATCCGCCAAAGGCGCCATCATCATCTTCCTCGTCGCCGCACTCACCTGGGCCGGCATATTGCGCTTCCAACAATCGGCAACCCAAGGGCCCATCACGGTCGAAACCGACCCCTCCCCTCGCGGATTCGGCCGCGTCATTATCTATGCCACCCGCATGTTCAGCGCATGGTGCAAGCAGTTGTTCTGAAGCCAGCGGCCCTACGGCACCATCCCCTGAAACAACCGCTCGAACAAAACCGGATCCGCCGCCACGCCAATCATCGCGTTCGGCCGCGCCCCCTCCACTCGCACCAGTCGCCCCCGCTCCCGCGGCCGTTTCCGTACCGCCAGCGCCATCATTCGCTGCGTGGTAATCGCGGGCTCCGTCAGCGTCATCGCCGCCAGCACATCCCACGCAAAATACCGCCCGCCCCGGATCGCCTCCGCCTCCGACCGCAACAGCCGCAGCACCACCGTAGACGCCCACTCCCGCGCCTGCTCTTCAAAGAACTGCAACATCGCCGGCCCGATCGGCACCCGGTTCGTCGCGTCCAGCGGCACAATCCGCACCCGCCACTCCCCACGCAGAACCCGCTCGGCCGCCTCCGGATCCACCCACGCGTTCCACTCCGCCGTCGGCGCCGCCGGCACGTTCCCGGCCACCTCCAGCGCCCCGCCCATCCAGACCAACTCCCGCAGCCCCGGCCCCGTCCGCGGCTCCAACGCAATCGCCTGGCCCAGATTCGTCAACGGCCCCAGCGCCAACACTCGCACCGGCCGCCGCATGTCCATCAACCGTTCGGCCAGAAACTCCGCCGCGCCCTTGGCCTCCGGTTTCCGCTTCGGCGCCGGGAACTCGTCCCGCAGCAACTTGTCCGAGGCCGCCCGCCACTCCGCCGGAAACGCGCCCGTCCCCTGCACCGGCCGGTCCGCGCCAACGTACACCGGCACCCCGGTCAGCCCGCCCGCCTCCAGTAACCGCAGAACCGACAGCGCCCCCTCCGCCGGATGCGCCAACCCCTGCGCCACGGTCACCGCTTCAATCCGGATACTCGGCTGCCGCATCAGCCACAACAACGCAATCAGGTCGTCAGCCCCGGCGTCGGTATCGACGATCACCGGAGCCTGCGCCAAAACCGCAACCGGCACTAGTGACAGCAGAAAAAGAAATCGCATCGCCAGCACTCAAGTTTTTCACTGCCGTCGCCGATAGAAGGAAAGGCGGCATGGCAGCCGTCACTGAACAGTATGCGCTACCTTTGCTCTCTTCTGCTCCTGATTTTGCTCCTCCTCGGTCCTCTGGCCCAGCAGGCGCAGGCGGCTCCTGCCAAACGGCGGTCCGGCAAACAGTCCAGCATCTCCTCGGTTCGCAACAAACAGAAGTTCAACCGCAAGCCCAACGTCTATAGCGCTAAGCGCAACCGCCCCCTCGTCGCCAAAAAGCCGCACTGGTGGCAACGCCGCTAACCCGTCAGCAGCACCGCAGTTCCGCGCAGGCCAGGAGCCGCGTGTTCACTGTCGCCAACGGCAGCCGCATTTCAATCGCCGTCGCCGCGATGAAACGATCCGCCGGGTCCTCGTGAGGTAAGGAAATCGTGCGCGAGCGCAAGGCGATCGCAGCCGTCATCCGCGCGTCTCGCAGGGGCAGTCGCCTCATTGCCCGTCCGATCCAGAGCCCCGGATCCTCAGCCCTGGAAGACGTCCCTTTTCAATCAATAGGTGTGCCGCCCAAACTCTGATTGGGCTCAAGTACAGTTCGGTCTTCTCTTCTCGTTCTCCATAAGGATGCGAATTCGTGGCGGTAACCGAGCGTCGCCAAGCAGGTACCACAGCCAAACATGAGTATCGAGTAAAATCCGGCGAGACTTACTCACTTCGCTAAAGCCTTCCACTCAATCTCATCCAACGGAGTGACCAAATCTCCAATCTCCCCAGCCAGAGTGTCCCGCATCACTCCAAACGGCGCGCGTCCCGCTGTCACAGGAGGCGGACAGACAACCGCCAATGGTTGACCATTTCTCAATATCTGAATGGGCTCACCAGTAGCATAGACATCCTCAAGAAGTCGCAGACAAACAGCCGCAAACTCAGAAACTTCGATCGAGTCCGTAACTAATACTGTCCAACCCACCCCATTTCCACGGAACAAACCGCCCCCAATCCTCGTCTCCCCCTCCGATGACACAGGACCTCCGTTACGCCTTCCGCATGATCCGCCAGCACCCCTGGTTCTCCGCGGCCATCATCGCCACCCTCGCACTCGGCATCGGCGTCAACACCACCGTCTTCACCCTCGTCAACGCCGTCCTCTTCAAACCCCTCCCCTTCCCGGGCGGCGACCGCCTCGTCATGGCCACCGCCACCAACCCCGCCCAGGGCCGCCAGCAAGTCTCCCTTTCCTACCCCGACCTCCGCGACTTCCGCCAATCCTCCCAGTCCTTCGAATTCCTCGAAGCCATCAGCAATCTCCCCGTCAACCTCAGCGAAAAAGGCAACCCGCCCGAACGCTATCGCGGCGCCCGCGTCACCAGCGGTATGTTCGCCATGCTCCACGTCCAGCCCGTCCTCGGCCGCGCCCTCAGCCAAGCCGACGAACTGGCCGGCGCCGAATCGGCCATCTGGATCGGCCACGGCGTCTGGAAAGACCGCTACGGCAAGGACCCCTCCATCATCGGCCGCACCCTCCGCGTTAACGAGAAATCCGTCGTCGTCGCCGGCGTCATGCCCGACGGCTTCAAATTCCCTAACAACGAAGACGTCTGGCTCAACACCACCCCATCGGAAGCCCGCGACCGCCGCGACTTCCGGATCATCGCCATGCTCCGTCCCGGCGTCTCCAAAGAAGCCGCCCAGGCCGAGCTTGACATCACCGCCCGCCGCCTCGAACAGCAGTTCCCCGACACCCACAAAGGCCACGGCATCGCCGTCAAGACCTTCCACGAAATGATGAACGGCGGCCCCATCCGCCTCATGTTCACTCTCATGATGGGCGCCGTCGCTTTCGTCCTTTTAATCGCCTGCGCCAACGTCGCCAACATGCTCCTCGGCCGCGCCCTCGCCCGCCGCCGCGAAATCTCCATCCGCGTCGCCATGGGCGCCAGCCGCGCCCGCATCCTCCGCCAACTCCTTGTCGAAAGCGTTCTGCTCTCCACCCTCGGCGGCGTCATCGGCCTCGCCCTCTCCCAATTCGCCATCGACGCCTTCTCCAAGTCCGTCCAGGACGTCGGCAAACCCTACTGGATCACCTTTGAAATGGACTACGTCGTCTTCGCCTATTTCGCCGGCATCTGCCTCCTCTCCGGCCTCATCTTCGGCCTCATGCCCGCCCTCCAGGCCACCCGCACCGACATGAATGAATCCCTCAAAGAAGGCGCCAAAGGTTCCGCCAGCCGCCGCACCGGCTACCTCTCGGCCGCCCTCGTGGTCTTCCAATTCACCCTCGCCGTCGTCCTCCTCAGCGCCGCCGGCCTCATGATCCGCAGCTTCCTCGCCGCCCAGGCCGAGTTCGCCGGCATCCAGGCCGGCCAGGTTCTCCACGCCCACGTCAACCTCCCCAGCGCGCGCTACCCCACCCCCGATTCCCGCCGCCAGTTCTACGAAAAACTCCTCCCCCGCCTCGCCACCCTGCCCGGCGCGCAGTCGGTCTCCATGGTCTCCAACATCCCCGGCACCGGCGCCGATTCCGGCAAGTTCGAAATCGCCGGCCGCCCCATCCCCGAACACGAAAACCGCCCTACCGCCAGCACCATGACCGCCGCCCCCGGCTACTTCAAGCTCCTCGGCATGAACCTCGCCCAGGGCCGCGACTTCGACATCGCCGACGGTCTCGCCGGCAAAAACACTGTGATCGTCAGCCGCGAATTCGCCACAAAATTCTTTCCCAATCAGGACCCCAACGGCCAGCGCCTCCGCTTCTTCGATGAAAAGAAACAGCCCCGCGAATGGCTCACCGTCATTGCCGTCTCCCCAGATATCCGCCAGGCCGATCCCGGCCGCGCGGCCGATGGCCCCATCGTCACCGTTCCCTACAACTGGGAAGGCCAAGGCGGCATGGCGCTCCTCATCCGCACCGCCGGCAATCCCACGGCGCTCTCCGCCGCCCTCCGCCGCGAAGTCCAACAGCTCGACGACGCCCTCCCCCTCTTCGACGTGGGCACCCTCGAACGCAACCTCGAACGCTCCCGCTGGCACCTCCGCGTCTTCGGCACACTCTTCCTCTCCTTCGCCGTCATCGCCATGGGCATGGCCGCCGTCGGCATCTACGCCGTCATCGCCCACGCCGTCTCGCAACGAACCCGCGAAATCAGCGTCCGCCTCGCCCTCGGCGCCGGCTCCGGATCCATCGTGCGCCTCGTCCTCGCCCGCGGCCTCGTCCAGATCGCCCTCGGCATGACCATCGGCCTCGCCGCGGCCTTCTACCTCTGCCGCCTCATGGCATCGCTGCTGATCCACGTCACCCCGACTGACCCCATCACCTTCGTCACCGTCAGCCTCACGCTACTAACCGCCGGCCTCGCCGCCTGCCTCATCCCCGCCCGCCGCGCCGGACGCCTCGATCCCCTCGAAGCCCTCCGCCACGAGTAACAGAGCGGGGCCCGCCATCAGCGAGCCCCGCCCCGTCTCTTCAACCACTACCAACGCCCACCGCGGTACGCCCGCTCCCCATCCCGCATCTCCCGCGAAATGGCCGCGTCCAGCCGCACGCTCATCTCCATCAGCCGCTCCCGTTCCCGGTGCGACACGCCGAACCCACTCCGGCTCGCCCGCGCCGTCTCAAACCGGAATTCCCGCTCCATGGCCCACAGCCGCGAAGCCTCCCGGGGCGTAATGAGACCCATCCGCTCCCCGCGCGCAATCCGCTCGGCGAAGTTCCGGCTGTCGGTTCGAATCACCCGGTCCTCCCCATACGCAGGCCCATAAGAGGCCCCGAATCCAGGACGGCCGCCATACCCCTGCGCCGCCAGAACCGCGCCAAATGCCAAAGCGATCAATATCCGTGTCATGGTGTTGCCTCCTGTTATGTACTGCCTGACTACGCCTATATACATTGCAATCCACACGCCAAATCAAAACCGCCAAAAACAGCCAAAAACACTAACGAATTCACCAAAAGGCCGGTGCAATCCATGCGCCCTGGTTGAATGCCACCACCACACCCCAAAAGCAAAACGCGGAGCCCGATACACTCGGACTCCGCGTCAAAAACACGACCAAATCGCCACTACCAGCGGCCGCGCGGGTACATCCGTTCGTCATCCCGCATCTGCCGCGAAATCTCCCGGTCCAGCCGCGCGCTCATCTCCGCCAGCCGGTCCCGCTCCCGCGGCGAGACGCCATAGCCGCTCCGATACGCCCGCTCCGTCTCAAACCGCAGACGCCGTTCCATATCCCACAGCTTCCGCGCTTCCCGAGGCGTAATCAAGCCCATCCGCTCCCCGCGCGAAATCCGCTCGGCGAACCCATTCCCGCGAACCCCGCGGCCATCGCTGTAGCCGCCGCCCCCATACCCAGGCCGCCCGTAAGGCTGCGCCAACATCGCCAACCCGAAAACCATTCCAAGTACTAAGCGTTTCATGGCATTTCCTCCTTGCCTACGCAAAGAAACCTTGCAAACTCCATGCCAAAACACAAAATCAACGACTTACATCAAATCCGCCAAACAATCCCCTGGCCGCAAACCACCACCACCGGCCGAAACCACCAAACAGCCAGGCCTACACCACCGTCGATCCAGCCACCGTCGCCACCACCGCCACATTCCCCAACAACCCCGCTACGCTCAACCAACGCAGCCGCTCCCGGCGCACCAGCGACATCGCCGACGTCACCGCCCCCAGCAAACTCACCACCCCCATCGCTACAATGGCGAACACAACCAACGCAATCCGCCCCAGGTCCTCCGGCGAACTCGCATACACAATCCACCCGCTCAAAGCCGCCGCCAGCGGCATCCCAATCGCAATCAAATTCAGAAATGGTCTCGGCATCTTACCCCTACACGCGCAGTTGCCTCGCAAAAAGCATCACCGCCCATTAGAATATGTGCATGGCCGTACCGCTTCTGCTCCGCTGGCCCAATCGCGAACCCGCTCACGACGCGCTCCTCGCCCTCCTCAAACCCGATCAAATCCTCGGCCCCGAACCCGTCCCCAACGCCATCACCACCGGCCTCTGGCCCGGCATCCGCACGCCCGCCAAGAAGGGCGATGCCGACATCGCCAGCGCCTCCCGCGAACCCTGGATCGATGCCAACGGCTACCTCGCCGCTTACCACCGCGCCCTCGGTAAACCCGCCATCCTCGCCCATCAGCACGACGACCCCGAAAAGGGCGTCCCCTTCGACTCCCTCGAACTCGCCCTCATCGAAGCCCGTGTCAACGGCGGCAACTTCCTCCTCAACGTCGAACCCCGCTACCGCGCCGCCCTCCTAGCCAACGACGCCAAGGCCCTCGAAGCCTGGCACTCCCTCGCCCGCACCGCCGCCTGGCTCCGCGCCAACGAACCCCTCTTCACCCGCCCCACCCTCCCGGCCATCACTCAAATTGTCGAACCCGGCGACGAAACCGCCGAACTTGCCAATCTCCTCTACCGCCGCGGCGCCAGCCCCGCCCTCACGGCCCAAGTCCCCAAGCCCGATCCCAACCGCGTCCAACTCCTCATCGCCGCCAGCCTGAAGAAGCCGCCCGCCGGCCTCTATGAACACGCCTTCGCCGGCGCCACCGTCGTCATCGATTACGCCCACCCCAAAGGCTGGATCACCGTAAAGACGGACGAGGACCGCACCATCTTCTCCCACGGCAAAGGTCGAGTCGTCGCCTACCATACCCCCATCGGCGACCCCAGCGAATTCGCGCTCGATTGCATCGATCTCCTCACCCACCGCCGTCGCGCCGCCCGCCTCTGGAACGCCAGCGCCGCCATCCCCATGGCCACCGCTGGCGGCGTGCTTCACATCATTCAATATGGTGGCCCCGTCGAAAATGAAATCCAGGCCCGCGTCCAGGGCATCTATAAGTCGGCAACATTGCTCCGCCCCGACGCGCCCCCGCTGCCGCTCAAAATTTACCACCGCGGCGGCACCACCGAAGTGTTTCCGCCAGCCATCCGCCGCCTCGCTGTTGTACAGTTCGAATAAGGAAGGGTTCACCGCACTATGAAAATCTGCCGCCGTAAATTCCTGGCCGCCGCTTCGGCCGCCCTCACCCCCTATCAACTCATCGGTGCCCCGTCCCGCGCCCCCAAGTCCCACTTCGCCGTCCACCCATTCATCGAAGCCAACCCCAAAGCCGTCTTCATCAAGCGCACCCACGTCCCCCACAAGATGGACGAGGCCGCCAAGCTCAAGGAAGGCATCGCTTTCGCCCGCGAAGTTTTCGTCCCTGCAGACGGCCCCGGCGCCATCCCCGTCTCCCACCGCGTCATCCTCAAGCCCAACTTTACCAGCGTCCGCAACCAGCGTCCCAATGAAGAAAACTGGGGCACCGGTACCGACCCGCAGTTCTACGAAGGCATCGTCATCGGCCTCAAGGAGATAGGCTTGAAGAAGTTCTACTTCCTCGAAGCCAATAATTTCCATAGCTGGAACTACCGCGGCCTGGCCGATATCAACGATCGTCACGGCATCGAAGTCAACGAACCCGACCGCCGCCCCCGCAACTTCAAAGACGGCTACGAGATGAACTGGACCAAGGTCCCTGACCCGGTCATCTACACCCACATCCCACACTACGCCCCCGTCAACGAGCCCGACACCTGGATGATCAACATCGCCAAGTGGAAGTCCCACGGCATGTGCATGACGCTCGCGACCAAGAACCTCC
>CAMATG010000082.1 GCA_945860645.1 Candidatus Sulfopaludibacter sp. SbA3
TGCGGCGGTGCGGGCTGAAAAGGCGCGAAAGCCGGCGCCTGATTTTCAGTTGAAAGATGGCGACGGGAAGATCGTCAAGCTGTCCGATTACAAGGGCAAGGTGGTTCTGCTGAACTTCTGGGCTACCTGGTGCGGACCCTGCAAGATTGAGATTCCCTGGTTCGTTGAATTCGAACAGAACTACCGCGACAAGGGCTTCGCCGTGCTGGGCGTGGCGATGGATGAAGAGGGCTGGGCGGCGGTGAAGCCGTTTGTGGCAAGCCATAAGGTGAACTACCGGATGGTGATTGGCGACGATATGACCGCGCAGAAATTCGGCGGTGTCGAGTCGCTTCCCACGTCGTTCATGATCGATCGGGAAGGGCGCATCGCGGCGGTTCACGTCGGTCTGGTGAGCAAAAAGGATTATGCGAATGATATCGCCCAACTACTCGGTAACGCGCCTGACGGCAAAGCTTCTATTCTGTCTGTTCCCGCTGGCGCTCGCGGCGCAGAATGACGTTCTGAAGATTGCCCCCACTCCAACCGTTTCCGGGAAGCGTGGGGAAGCGGTTCAAATCAAAACCAGCCTGCAGTTGCAGGGCGGCTATCATTTGAACTCGAACAAACCGGAAGACCCGTACTTGATTCCGTTGAAGCTCACGTGGGACGCCGCTACGGTGGAGACCGTCAGTGTCAGCTTTCCGGAGCCGAAAAAGGAAAAGTACGCGTTCAGTGAGAAGCCGTTGAGCGTGTTCACGGGGGACTTCGCCATCACCTCGACGGTGAAGCCGAAGACAGCCGGGTTCACCGTGCTCACCGGGAAACTCCGTTATCAGGCTTGCAACCACAACGCCTGTCTGCCGCCAAAGACGATCGACGTCAAGGTGCCCGCCGATTTCCGGTAGACCGTGCGAACGCTGCTGATTCGGCCCGGAGCGATTGGCGATTGCATTCGCCACTTCCCGGAGATGGAGGCGATGCGCGGTGACGATACGGAAGTGTGGATTCCGCGGACGCTAGTGCCGCTGGTTCTGTTTGCGGACCGAGTCCGCGCCATTGCCGATACAGGTTTGGACCTGGTTGGCCTTCCCGGCATGCCGCTGCCGGCGGCGCTTGCCGGGTTTGATCGGATTCACTCCTGGTACGGAACGAACCGGGCTGAGTTTCGCGCGGCGGTGGCGCATCTGCCGTTCACGTTTTACCCCGCCTTGCCAACTGCGCCGCCGGCGCTTGTCCCCCGCATACCGCTGACCGGGCCGCGGCACGGACGCATCATCCTGCATCCCTTCTCCGGCAGCGCGAAAAAGAACTGGCCGCTCACCCACTTTCAGGCGCTGGCGGCCGAACTTGGCGATGTCGCCTGGACATGTGGTCCGGAGGCGTCGCTGACGGACGCTGTCCGCTTCGACGATCTGGCGGAGTTGGGGCGATGGCTCAGCGGCGCCAGTTTGTTTATCGGCAATGACAGCGGCATCACCCACCTGGCGGCGGCTGTCGGCACGCCGACGCTTGCCCTGTTTGGGCCGAGCGATCCAGCCATCTGGTGCCCCGCTGGAGCGCACGTGCGATGGATCCCTTTCGATACGCCGGCCACTGTTGCCGCATTCGCCCGCGAAATGCTGCGCTAATCTAGTCAGAGTGCCTGCCGCGGGTGATCTCCTGGGACCGTACAAACTGCTGGCGCCAATTGGCGCAGGCGGCATGGGGCAGGTGTGGAAGGCGCAGGATCAGCGTCTGGGGCGTACGGTAGCGGTCAAAATTCTGCCGGAAAGCTCGGCGGCGGACCTGCGTATCCGGTTTGAGCAGGAGGCCCGCGCAGCGAGCGCGTTGCAGCACCCCAACATCGTTTCCGTCTTCGACATCGGGACCGAGGGTGGTGTGCCATATATCGTTTCGGAACTGGTGGAAGGGGAAACGCTGCGCGCCCTTTTGCTGAAGGGGCCGCTGGCGTTGCGGCGCTCTCTGGAGATTGCGTCCCAGATTGCCGGGGGCATGTCGGCGGCCCATCAGGCCGGTATCACCCATCGTGACCTGAAGCCGGAAAATATCATGATCGCCCCAGACGGGCGGGCGAAGATTCTCGATTTCGGCTTGGCCAAACGCTCCACCGCGACGACCGGGAAGCGGCCAGATAACTCCACCGAAACCTACCTCAGCGAACCCGGGACCATTCTTGGCACGGCGAACTACATGAGCCCGGAGCAGGCGCGCGGATTGGCGGTTGACTACCGTTCCGATCAATTCAGCTTCGGCATCGTTCTGCATGAGATGCTGAGTGGCCACCAGCCGTTTAAGCGCGACAGTACACCGCAAACCCTGGCCGCCATCATCGCCGAAGACGCCCCGCCGCTCCCGTCTCCTGTTCCCGTTCCTTTGAAATGGGTCGTCGAGCGTTGTCTGGAAAAGGAGCCGTCGCAGCGCTATGGCTCCTCGGCCGATCTGTACCGCGACCTGCGGCATATGCGGGAGCATCTGACGGATCTTTCCGCTCAGACATCGGCGATGCCCGCCGCGCGCACCCGTATCCCCTGGCTTGCCGCCGCGTGCGCCGGCGCGGTGCTTGGCGGGCTCTGCATGTTTCTGTTGGCGGGCAATCATGACGTCGTCGATCCGGTCGAACTTATCCCCTTTGCCACCGAGCCGGAGGGCGAGACCTCTCCGGCGTTTTCGCCGGACGGGCAATCGATTGCTTACTTCAAGCTGCCCAATCAGGTGTGGGTTCGCTCGTTGACCAATCCGAATCCGATCCTGCTTGCCGACGCGGCGTCCGGGGATCCGATCTGGTCCCGAGACGGCAACCGCATCTGTTATAAGGCGGGCCGCTCTTTCCGCTGTGTGAGTGCCGCCGGCGGTTTGTCCCGGCAAGTGGTGGCGGATGCCGGCGGGGGCGGACCGCAGTTTACGCCCGACGGCAAGGGACTGTTGTTCATTCGCCGCCAGCCGGATGGCGGACCGCAGATGTTTCTCAGCTCGCCCGTCGGCGCCGAGCCGAAACTACTGCCCGAATTCAAGCTGCCGGAACGCGCGTCCACACTGTTTCCCTTCAGCGCCGATGGGAAAAAATTCGCGGTTCACACGCTGACTCAGGAGATCTGGATTGTGTCCTATCCGGGCGGGCAGGCGCGCCGGTTGGAGATGCACAAAGGGAACGCATTCGACTGGTTCCCTGACGGCCGTCACGCCATTCTCTCCTCCGAACGGGAAGGCTTTCAGGCGATCTACATGATCGATACCGAGGGGCCATCGGAACGGTTACTGCTTCGCGGGAGCACGCAATTGTCGGCTGCTTCCATGAGTACCGATGGCGAGCGAATCGCCTATTCCTCGGGTCTGGCCGATTGGGACGCGATGGAGTATGGGATGGACGGCAAGCTGAAGCAGGCGCTGGTAGCCACGACGAGCCGCGAACTCTATCCCACCTGGTCGCCTACCGAGGACCGCTTCGCCTACGTTAGTTTTGCCAGCCGCAATCCGACCATATGGACCCGTGCTACGGATGGTAGTGCGCCGATGTTACTGCGGGAAGTGGAGGCGCCTATGGGGCCGTCCTCTCCGGCATTTTCGCCGGATGGGCTTCGCATCGCTTACTGGGTTCCCCAGGAATTACTTACCATTCCTTCCGGAGGCGGCCAACCGGTTCGCGTTGCCGAGGCCCGCGCCCCCGCCTCCAAGATCTGCTGGTCCTCCGATGGCGAGACCCTCTGGTATTCGCAACCGGGGCATCTCATGAAGGTTCCCAGCTCCGGCGGAGAGCCCGTTGCAGTGCGCGCTATGCGCGGATTGCAGCTCGCCTGCGCCGCGGATGGCCGATGGATCGCCTACCCGGCTGAGGATGGGTTGCACCTGATGACGCCGGAAGGTAAGGAAGACCACCTGTTCATTCCCGGGCCGCTCGGCGCCGGCCGTGTGCAGTTTGGTGAGGGGAGTCGAATCCTTTACCAGTTGGAGTCGGAGAAACGCGAGATTTCCGTCTGGGATGTCGCCACCGGCAAGAAACTGCGGACGATCAAACTGGAGCTGCCTCCGGGGGATCGGGTCAACTACTTTGAGATCCATCCCGACGGGAAGCGCGTGCTGCTGCAAGCCGGCAGGATTGCCTATGATCTTTGGCTGGCGGAGGGCTTCGCCCAACCCGCCCCGGCGTGGCGGCGTTGGCTGAACCACTGGATCGTTCCGTTCCGCCCACCTCCGGCGCGCCCTGATCCGCTCTAAACTGCTGAAATATCAGAAGGCCGGGTTCCCGGCGTGATAGACTGCCTCCGAACATGGGTTTCCGGTACTTGGCATTTGCATTGATAGGGGTTGCGATCTTCGCGGCCGACGGGAAGATTGAAACGATTGCCGGCAACGGCAAACCAGGGTACGCAGCCGATCAGCTGAGCAACCCCTACGGACTGGCGATCGGGCCGGATGGCGCGCTCTACATCTGCGACATCGACAACCACGTTGTCCGTCGCCTGGACCTGCAGACGAAGCAGTTGACCACGGTGGCTGGTAACGCGCGCATGGGCTATTCCGGCGATGGCGGCAGCGCCACCGCGGCGAGTTTGAATCAGCCGTATGAAGTCCGCTTCGATAAAGCCGGCAACATGTATTTCGTAGAGATGAAGAACAACGTTGTGCGGCGAGTGGATGCCAAGACCCGCATCATCACGACCATCGCCGGCACTGGAAAGCCCGGTTTTTCCGGTGACGGTGGCCCTGCTACGAAGGCGCAACTGAATCAACCGCACAGCATCCAGTTTGACCCTGAAGGCAATCTGCTGATCTGCGACATCGCCAACCACCGCATTCGCCGTATCGATATGAAAACCGGCACCATCTCCACCTGGGCGGGCACCGGGGAGAAGAAGCCGACTCCTGATGGCGCCGCTCTGGAGGGCGCTCCGCTGAATGGCCCGCGCGCCATTGACGTGGATCCGAAGGGGAATCTCTATCTCGCGCTGCGGGAAGGGAACATGGTGTACCGGATTGATTGGAAAACCAAGACGCTCCACCACATGGCCGGCACCGGCGCCAAGGGCTGGAGCGGCGACAATGGTCCCGCGAAACTTGCTGTGTTGAATGGGCCGAAAGGGATCAGTTGGTCGAAGGACGGCGGCGTCTATATCGCTGATACGGAGAGCCACACGATCCGGCGCATCGATACCAAAACGGGCATCATCACGACTGTGGCCGGGAACGGCAAGCGCGGCGATGGCCCGGAAACTTCGCCCCGATTGTGCGAAATGGCACGTCCGCACGGTGTTTTTGTCGACAAAAAGGGTGTCATTTACATCGGCGACAGCGAAGCGAATCGTGTCCGGCGGCTGACTATTTCGAAATGAACCCGGCGCCGGCCAGGATCATGCCCAGGCGGCGATGGTCGTTGGGCGCCTGGAAGGTTTTGTCGATGGTGAGCGTTAACTGCACGTCCTCGCCTTTGGCGGCGAAGGGCGGGGTTGTCAGCGTAAACGATCCCGTTGCGGGAAGCGTTTGCGATAGCATCGGTTGGCCGTCCAACGCCAGCGTTACCTGCCGGCCGGGGGCTTGATCGGGCAGGTAGATTTTCACCTCTACGGGGCCGGGCGTCGTGGGCCGTTTCAGCAACACCACCGCCCGCGCGTCCATCCATCGCCATTGTTGATTCTCGAGTTCATGGACGCCGCTGACGATTTGTGATGTCGCCTCCGGGGATCCCATTTGCAGGTACGAAAGCACGGGTTTGCGGGGGATTACCGAGACGGTTCGCACCATATCGATGGGTTCGTTCGAGATGTCAAAAGGCCGCAGTCCTTTGGCCGCAGACGAGTAGGCCGATTTCGAGTGTAGGCCGATGAGGCGCAGCGGAATGGGCGAGGTGATGGCCGTCTCGCTGACGGGCGCGGGCACGCCACCGCCGGTGGTGAAGGAAAGCGAATCGGCCAGTTGGCTGGAAACGACGAACTCTCCCGGCTGCACCGACTGCCCGCGCAGCAATGGCAGCGCGCCACGGGACTCCATGTAGAAACGCAATCCCCACTCGCCGTTTACCCAAACCCGCTTTTCTTCGGGAGTCGCCGCGGCGATCTGCCGGTAGCCGTCCCAGTGCTGGTAGTTGACGGTAGCCAGCAGCAGGCCTAGGACGAGATTCGCCCCTACCGCCCAGTAGCCCGTATGTTCGGCAACCAGGATGCAAACGGGCAGCGCCAACGGCAATAAATACCGCGCCGAACCGGCGAAAAACATCGCGAGCGACGCCGCAAAGAACAGCAGGATCCACGCGCCCAGCCAGCCCTGCTTGCGCGCGCCCGCCAGGATCAGCGCCCCGGCAAACACCGATCCCCAGCAGAGCGGATTCGGGTCGATCCAAGCGGCAATCGCCGCCGGCGCCAGTGCCCACAGCCACTCGTTGCGGAACAAGCCAATCGCGGCCAACGGCGTCACCAGCCACGCCATGTGCGCCGTCAGCGCTCCGGCGTTACGAAGCTTGTTCTCCAGCCGTTGGAGGCCATAGGTGCCGAAGTAGCCTGTCAACACCTGGGCTGGCATGGCGCCGGACGTGGCACGCTCCCAGAGCTCGTAGATCGCCAGCGTAACCGGAATGACCGCCAGCGCCCAGTGCAATCGCCGCCGCAGCAAAAACAGGATGGGCACCAGCACCACGCTCTGGTACCCGCACATCGCAGCGCCCACCATGGCCAGCGCGGCCAGTGCCATGCGGTCGGCCAGGAAGAGCGCCGTTGCCAAGAGCCAGAATGCCAATAGCGGCAAATCGCTTTCGAGCGACGTTCCGTTCACGACGAACGCCGGCACCGCGCAGAACAGCAGCGTCGCTAGCAACGCCCGCTCCGTGAAGCGCCGCGCAATGGCCAGTGCCGACAGCGCCGCGATCAACGAAAACGGTACATAGGCCGCGTGAAACGGCAGCTCGCGGACATCTTTAGTGAGCGCCAGTATCGCGCCCAGATACCACGCGTTGAACGGCGGGTGCGGGTGGCCTTGCATGGAGACCACGTCGCCCTGAAACGCATACGCCGTATGCTTCGGGTGGAGCGGCTCAATCTGCGCGTGCTGCGCGCCGAACAGGTAGTAGATGTCGTCTCCCTGAATCGGCTGAGTCAAAAACGGCAGGCGGATCGCCAGCACGAAGGCAATGACGATCAGCGCCTGCCGCTTCCACACGCTTACTCGCCCAGATAGGCCTGATAGTCGGCAGCCGACATCAGCCCGTCGATCTCGCTCAGGTTCGCCAGCTTCACTTTCACCAGCCACGCCGCGCCATGGGGATCGGAGTTCAATTTCTCCGGCGCGCCCGACAGGTCTCCGTTGGACTCAATCACTTCGCCAGTCACCGGTGAATAGATATCCGAAACCGCCTTCACCGATTCCACCGAGCCGAGCGCCTTGCCCTGCTCGACGGCCGTCCCTGCCTTCGGCAGGTCGACATAGACGATGTCGCCCAGCTCGTGCTGCGCGTGATCGGTAATGCCAATGGTGCCCGTGTCCCCTTCAACCAGGATCCACTCGTGTTCTTTCGTGTACTTGTAATTGTCCGGATACATTATTTTGCTCGCTTGTAGAAGGGCGTCGGAATCACTTCCGCGTCAACTGCCTGATTGCGAATCATAACTTGAATCACCTGCCCGGTGTTGGCTTTCTCCACTGGCAGGTAGCACAAGCCGATATTCATGTTCACCGTTGGCCCAGGTCCGCCGGAGGTGACCCACCCCGCCGCCGCCCCGTCCAACTGGATTTCATACCCATCGCGGCCGATGCCGCGGCCGGTCATTTTGAACCCGCACAGCTTGCGCTTCAACCCGGCGGCCTTGATCTCTTCCAGCTTCGCCTTGCCCAGGAAGTCGCCTTTGTTGAACTTCACAATCCAGCTCAACCCGGCTTCCAACGGGTTCAATTCGTCGTTGATCTCATGCCCGTACAGCGCCATCGCGGCTTCCAAGCGCAGCGTATTCCGCGCGCCCAGCCCGGCCGGCTTGATGCCGAACTCCTCACCTGCCGCCAATAGCTCAGCCCACAGTCGCGGCGCTTCGGCGTTGGGGACGTAGATCTCAAACCCGTCCTCGCCCGTGTAGCCCGTGCGCGCGATGGTTGCCGGTACGCCGGAAACTTCGCCCGTGGTGAACCAGTAATACTTGATCGGGGCCAGTTCGGTGCCCGTCAGTTTCTGCAGCGTCTCCACCGCGCGAGGTCCCTGCACGGCGATCTGCGAAAGCGTCGGCCCGATGTTTTCCACGGTGGCGTCAAAACCGCGCAGCGAGTTCTGTTCGGCAATGTGCGCGAAATCCTTGTCCTGGTTCGACGCGTTCACGCACAGGAAAAAATGTTCGTCGGAGAACTTGTGGACCAGAATATCGTCCACGAAACCGCCGCCCTCCAGGATCAATCCGCTATAGTGCGCCTGCCCCACGGCCAGCTTGGTCGCATCGTTGCACGACACCCAGTTGACCAGCGCCAGCGCCTGCGGTCCGCGCACTTCGATCTCGCCCATGTGGGACACATCGAACAGCCCGGCGCGGTTGCGCACCGTCGCGTGTTCGTCCAGGATTCCCGAATATTGCACGGGCATGTCCCAGCCACCGAAATCGACCATCTTCGCGCCAGAAGCGCGATGCACCGCGTTGAGCGGCGTCTTGCGGAGGACTCCAGAAACGCTATCCATGAAACCCTAAGGATACCGTGGTAGCTTCGAGAAATGAAATCCATTTCCTGGTCCTACCACCGCCAAGGTTGAACCACCTGCGGACGAACGCAAGAGTTTCTTGCGAAAAACAACGTCGACGTTGCCACCCGTGTCGACGCGAAGAAAAACACCATCGGCCGGGATGAGGCGATCCGGCTGGCCCGCACGGCGGAGACGATCATTTCCGCCAAAGGCAAGACCGTGAAGCGGCTGGAAAATCCCAAAGACGCCGCTGACGCCGCCATCGAAGCGCTCATCATCGGCCCCAGCGGCAACCTCCGCGCCCCGGCCTTCTTTGTCGGCAAGAGCCTTGTCATCGGCTTCGAAGAGGAAGCCTACCGCGAGCTGCTCACTTAGGCGGCGTCTCACCCTTCTTGCGCAGAGTGGGCGCTTTCCGCTTGCTCTGCGCGTCGGCTTCTTTCTTCTCGCTCACCTTCTTCTCCGACTGCTCCTTAGTCGACAACAGCGCGTCGCGCTCCTTCTTTTCGCGCGTCGCCTTGTCGATCACCGATTGCCCGCGAGCGTTCAAATCCTCCTGCGCCAGTTCCACCGAATCCTTGGTCGTCTCAATCGCGGTCTCCAACACCAGTTCGTAGCGCGCCAGATCCTTCGGCTGCGCCTCACGTACTTTTTCCAACCGCGCCAGCAATCCCTTCTCCGCGTCCGCCAGGGCCTTCACCCCAAGCACCACATCCACCTTCCGCTTCAGCGCGTCATCGGTCACCGTATCGGCGGCTTCAATGATCTTGGTGTACTGCTCCAGCAGGTCGTGGATCATCAGGCTGCGCCCCGCCTTGTCCCGCTTCAACAGGCTCTCCACCTGGTCCACCCGCTGCTTGGCGAAGTGCATGTACAACTGCAGCCGCTCGTTGCGCTCCTGCACCAGCCGCACCTGGTCCACTTCGTCGCCGGTCAGGAAATCCTTGTCCTGCGCCGCCAGCGCTACGGCAAGAAAAACGAACAGAATCTGCTTCACTGTGACCCCCGCAAGGTGGCTTCCACAAGCTCGTCTATCTTTTTACCCACGTGTTCCAACACCCCGTCCAGCACCGGCCGGTCGTCGAAACTCATGTCACGTTTAAACGTCTCCAGCCGCCGCAACAGATCGCGCAGCCGCAGTTCCGCCCGCTTGAAGTGCTTCGGATTCCGGCGCGCGTTCTTACCGGTCGCCTGCAACGAATCCACCGAAAGATCCACCGCGCCCTGGAACTCCTTCAGCTGATCTTTGATCTTCTCCACATCGTTGCGGTCCAACTCCGCCCGCATTGCTGTCAGGATCTCCCCGGCAAAAACAAGCGCCTTTTCCGAACGTTTTTCCAGGTTCGGCTCCGCCTTCACGCTCGCCAGGTCGGCCCCCGCCAGCAGTCCCGAACACAGCAACACCGCATAGCGACGCGTCATTTCTTGTCCAGCACTTTCTTCACTACCCGCACCCGCTGGCGCGCCTTAAACTCTTCTTCCGGACTCTTGCCAACGCTCGCCGCCAGGAACTTCTCATACGCCGGCAGGGCCTCTTTGTAGAGCTTCATCCGGTCGTAGCATAGCGCCCGCAGGTAGAGCTCGCCCGTGGTCTCTTCGCCCAGCGCGCGAAGCTTGTCAAAGCCCAACAGCGCACCCTGATAGTTCTCCAGCAGAAACAGTGTCGACGACAACTCGCGCCATGCCGGCAACGATTTCGGGTCCGCCTGCGCCGCGTTGTAGAACTCTTTCGCCGCCCCCGGCAGATTCTTCGCTTCGCGCAGCAAACGTCCCAACGTCAACCGCAACTCCACGTTCCGCGGCTCCTGCTCCACCGCCGCGGCAATCAGCGGCAGCGCCTTGTCGTTCTGCTTGGACTTCAAATACGCCGTCGCCAGCGCGAAGCGGTTTGCCGTCGTCGGCGACGTCTTCACCGCGTTCTCCAACTCCGCCACCGCGTCGGCCGCCTGTCCGTTCTCCAACAGCAAAACGCCCATGCGCTCCCGCGCCCCGGCGTTGTCCGGAAACTGCTTGTAGATCGCAATCGCCGCCTCGCGATTCTTCGCCTGCTCGTGGTACGCCGCCAGTTCCAACAGCGCGTCGCGGTAGGACGCATCGGCCGTCGCCGCGTCCGCGAACCAGGTGGCGCTCTCCTTTACCCGGCCTTGCAGCGCCAGCGCCCGGCCCATGGCCACCATCGCCTCCGGCCGCTTGGCATCCGCCTGCAGAGCCGCCCGCAGCGGAGCCTCCGCCTCTTCCAATTTGCCCAAGCCAATCAACGCTTCGCCCATGTAATAGTTCGGACGATACTCAGCCGGCTTTTGTTTCCGCGCCTCTTCCAGAAGCGCCGCCGCCTCTGCATACTGTTTCTGGCGCAGGTGCAGCACGCCCAGATTCAATTGCGCCTCAAACAGCCCCGGCTTCATCACCAGCACTTTTTTGTAGGCCGCAATGGCTTCCGGATCCCGATTCAGTAGGCTCAGCGAAAGCCCCAGATGAAACTGCGCCGAGATGTCTTCCTTGTCCTTCTCCAGCGCCTGGCCAAACAACTTCACGGCCTCTTCGTATTTCTGGCCTTCCAATGCCTTCATGCCATCCGCGGCCGGATCGGCCGCCTGCAGCCAGAATGCGAGCCAAAATACGGGAAGTAAGGTCGGCAACATACGCCTTTAGTCTAAGCGCTCCCCAACATCTCTCGCAGGAACCGCCCGGTATGCGAATCTTCGAGCTTCGCAATCTCCTCCGGCGTTCCCGCTCCCACAATCCGGCCACCGCCGCCACCGCCCTCCGGCCCCAGGTCAATCACCCAGTCCGCCGCGCGGATCACTTCCAGGTTGTGCTCAATCAACAGAATCGAACCACCGTTGTGGATCAGCCGTTGGAAGGCGTCCAACAGCTTTCGGATATCGTCGAAGTGCAGTCCGGTGGTCGGTTCGTCGAACAGGAACAGCGTGCCTTCGGACGTCGATTGCGCCAAATGCGCCGCCAGTTTCACGCGCTGCGCCTCGCCGCCGGACAGCGTGGTGGCCGATTGGCCCAACCGCAAATAGCCCAGCCCCACCTCCTGCAGCACCTTCAACTTGTTCACCAGTTTCGGTGTCTCATGGAAGAACCGCAGCGCCTCGGCGATCGTCAACTGCAGCACCTGATGAATGCTCAATCCCTTATACTTCACATCCAGGATCGACTGCTTGAACCGCGTCCCCTTGCAGTCCTCGCAAATCAACTCCACATCGGCCAGGAACTGCATCTCCACCGTCACCGTGCCGTCCCCCTGGCAGGTCTCGCAACGCCCGCCCGGGATATTGAACGAAAAATGGCCCGGCGTGTAGCCGCGCCGGTCGGCCTCGACGGTCGATGAAAACAGGTCGCGAATGACGTCGAACGCTTTTACATACGTCACCGGATTCGAACGCGGCGTGCGGCCGATCGGGCTCTGGTCCACCAGCACCACCTGGTTTAGTTGATGCGCCCGCTCCAGCGTCTTCCACAGTGTCTTCTCCGCCGCTCCCGGCGCGTCGCTCTCGTCGTTCATCGGGCGCCCGTCTTTGCCCAGTTCCCGCTCCAGCGCCTTGAAAATCACCTCATGCACCAGGCTCGACTTGCCCGATCCGGAAACCCCTGTCACCGCCACCAGCATATGCAGCGGAATCGTCACGTCGACGTTCTTCAAATTATTCGCCCGCGCACCGGTGATCCGGATCGTCTTCTTCGCCACTACCTTGCGCCGCGCCACCTTCGGCGAAGTCTCCATCTCGTTCCGCAAATATCGCCCCGTCAACGACGTGTTCTTTGGCGCCAGCAGCTGTTTATAAGAACCTTCGAAAACGATCTTCCCGCCATTCTCGCCCGCGCCCGGGCCCAGGTCGACAATGTGGTCCGCCGCCCGCATCACATCCGGGTCGTGTTCCACCGTGAGAATCGTATTCCCCAAATCCCGCAGCTCATGGAGGATCTTGATCAGCCGCGCCGTATCCCGGCTATGCAGCCCGATCGACGGTTCGTCCAGCACGTAACAGGCTCCGACCAGTCGCGAACCCAGGCATGTCGCCAACTGAATTCGTTGCGCCTCGCCGCCCGAAAGCGTGGCCGACAGCCGGTCCAGCGTCAGATACTGCAGCCCCACATCGTTCAGAAACTGCAACCGCTGCCGGATCTCCACCAGCACCTTCCCGGCAATCACCTGCTGCTCGGGTCCCAGTGCCAATTCCTGGATGAACGCGTAGGCCTCGGCGATGTTCATCCGCACCAGTTCGCACATCGTCAGCCCGCCCACGCGCACGTTCAACGCCTCTTTCCGCAGCCGGGAACCCCGGCATTCGCCGCATTCGGCATACCCGC
Organism: Candidatus Sulfopaludibacter sp. SbA3; assembly: GCA_945860645.1. Lineage (GTDB taxonomy): Bacteria > Acidobacteriota > Terriglobia > Bryobacterales > Bryobacteraceae. The sequence goes on from CAMATG010000082.1 coordinate 12,941, forward strand.
GGTACCGGCTCAGAAACACACGCACCTGCACCTTGTACTTCTTCTCTTCCACCGTCGCAAAGAACACGTTGCGCAGGTAGTTCAGCAGCAACTCCCGCTCCGGTCTCTTCAGGTCCGACACCGGCACATCGCACGGCACGCTCTTGGCGTACAGCTTCATGAACTTGCCTTGCCAGACGTGATAGGCGGGCTTCGTCCACGGCTGCACGGCGCCCGTCGCGATGGTCAGCGACGCATCCGGGATCACCAGATCCATGTCGTAATCGATGACGTTGCCGAATCCCTGACAGCGCGGGCACGCCCCCACCGGGTTGTTGAAGCTGAACAGCTGCGGCTCCGGCATTTGGTACTCGATGTTGCACTTCTTGCACGAGAATTTCTCGTTGAATTTGCGCAACGGCGGGTCCGGAACACCGGCCTGCTCGAACAGTACCTCGCCGCTCTCCCGGTAACAGGTCTCCACCGTGTCCGCCAGACGCGAACGCAAATCGGTCGAATTTGTGATCGCCACGCGGTCCGCCAGCACGAAAACCGGCTTCGCGAAGTCGATGTCCAGCAGCGACTCCGGCGTCGAGAACTCAAATACGGTCCCGCCCTGGTACAGCCGGTTGAACCCCTTCCGCCTCAGTTCGAAAAGGTGATCCCGCAACGCGCCGGCGTCTTTCCCCGAAGAGTGCACCGGGAACAGCGC
>CAMATG010000083.1 GCA_945860645.1 Candidatus Sulfopaludibacter sp. SbA3
ACCAACACCAACCGCCAGTGCTAACCCCTAAAACATCTCCAAAACTGGCTTCCCCTGATCCGTAATCGGCACCGGCCGATCCCCGGCATACAAATTCTTATGCGGATTAATCCCCAGCGCGCAGTGAATCGTCGCATGGAAATCCGGCACCGTCACCGGCCGCTCCACAATCCGCTTACTCAGCTCATCGGTCGTCCCCACCGCCTGCCCGGTCTTCAAACCGCCCCCGGCCAGAACCATCGAAAACGCCTCCGACTGGTGCCCGCGCCCGCCCCCCGCATCAAACTCCGGCGGCCGCCCGAACTCCGTCGCAATCACCACCAGCGTCGTATCCAGTAACTTGTTCCGCTCCAAATCCTGTAACAACGTCGCAAACGACTGGTCCAGATCCTGAATCAACAAGTGCTGCTTCAACTGCCCCTCATTGTGCGTGTCCCAACCGCTCCCGTTCAGGAAGTTCAAGTTATACGACACCTCCACAAACCGCACGCCCGATTGCACCAACCGCCGCGCCAGCAAACACCGCTGCCCGAACTCGCTCCCATACGCCTGCCGCAGCGTTTGGCTCTCCCGGTTCAAATCAAACACATTCATGAACCGAGGCCCAGCCAACCGGAACGCCTGCCGCGAAACATCGGCCTGCGCCCGCACCACCGGGTCCCCCGGATGCCGCTTCTCATGCCCATCGCGCATCGAGGCCAACAACGTCTCCCGCCGGTCCTGCCGCGCCGCATCCACATCCGGCGGCCGCACCAAACCGTTCGGCCCAATGTCCACCTGCGTCAAATAGATGTACCCGTACTTAGCCCCCAGAAACCCCGGATCGCGAGTAATATTCGGATACCCCATGACGACATAACTCGGGACCTCCTCAGTCTTCGGCCCCAGCTGATGCGCAATCACCGACCCGATCGACGGATACTGCAACGTCCCGCTCGGCATCCGCCCCGTATGCACCAGGTTCGCCGCCGCCGCATGCTCGCTCACAATCGAATGCGTAATCGACCGCATCACCACGCACCGGTCCAACAACGGCGCCGTCTTCGACAAATGCTCGGTAACCTTCACCCCGCGAACGGCCGTATCAATCGAGTCATAATACGACCCGGCCACCTTCTTCCCATCCCCGCGCCGCTTCGGGTCGAACGTATCAATCTGCGCCGCCCCGCCGCCCAGCCACAGGAAAATGCAGGCGTCCGCCTTCCCCTTCGGCAGCGCCACGGCCGCCATCGCAGCCGCACTGGACCCCAGAAATCCGCGTCGAGTCACCATTACGGCACCATCGCGAATTCCGGCGAGTTCATCAGCGCCCACAACATGTCCTCATACCGCTCCCGGAACGGCGCCGCCAGCCGCGCCGTCGGCTGATCCCCAAACCGCAGCTTCCGCTCCTCTTCCATGCGGATGAGACTCGCCTCCGCGCTCAAATGGTTCGACCACGACACGCGCCCGTCGCTCTCCCGCTTCGTCGCCCGCGCCTTCGCCCCGGCCACCACGCGCCCGGCATACACCGGTTCCAACAACCTCGAAAACTGGGCCTTCTCCTCCGCCAACGGCGCCCGCGACAACACGCGCATGAAGGTCTCATCCACCAACGCCGACACCGGCCGCTCGCCCAGCGCCATCTCCGTAAACCACGAGTCATCGGACAACCGCGCCATCCGCGTCCCCAACACGCCATTCGCCAAAATCAGCGTCTGCATCGCCGACGCCGCGTCGTCCCGATCCGTCGCCGGACTCTGCCGCGACTGCCGCCACCCGAACGTCGTCATCACGTCCACAATCGACTGTGCAATCGGCAGCGCCAACGCCGGCCGGTCCCGCTCGTTCGACAACGCCGTCATCTGCCAGCCCCTAGTCGGGTTGCCCAAATTGAGAAACTGCTTCGCCGTCCGGTCCCCCGCCGGGTTCAGGTTCATCTCCTCGCAGTCAAACGTCTTCCCCGCCGCCAAATGCAGCGAGTCCACCAGCTGCTCCGCCGTCAAATTCCGATGCGCCGGCCCCGCGAACAACCGCTTCGCCGCGCTCATCTGGTCCGCCGGCACGCCAGACGCTGTTCGCTGATAGGCCCGCGAAGACAGCACCAACCGCGCCAGATGCTTCATGTCATACCCCGACCGCATAAACTCCGTTCCAAGGTACGCCAACAGCTCCGGATGCGACGCCTTCCCGCGCGACCAGTCATCGGCCGGCTCCACAATGCCCACGCCCATGTAGCGCTTCCAAACCCGGTTAGCCACCACCTGCGCGAACCGCTCGTTCTCCGGCGAAATGATGTAGGCCGCCAGTTCCCGCCGCGTCTCCACCTTGCCCGCCGCCGGCAGCGCGCCCGCCTCGGCATGCGAGACCAGCTTCGCAAACGGCCACTCCGGCGCAATCATCTCGCCCGGCTTCAAAGCCGAAGTCACCGCCGGCTTCCGCCCGCCCTCGCCCTGCGGCACCGTGCTCGTCACCGGCAGCTTCACCGGCTTGCCTTCCAGCATCGCCGACATCGCAAACAGGTCCTTCTGCTTGAACGGATGGAACGGCGCATCGTGGCACCGCGCGCAGCTCATCTTCTGCCCCAGAAACGCCTGGCCCAGAATGTCCGCCTTGGCCGCCATTGGCGCGTCGTTCAACGTCGCCAGCGCAAACGACGCCGGCCCACCCAGCGTCGCCGAACCCTCCAACTGCACCAACTCCGCCGCGAACCGGTCGAACGAAATATTGTCCGAAAACGACTGGTGCATCCACCACCGGAACGGCCCCGTATTGTTCAAATCCGGCTTCAAAATCCCCGGATTCTCGGCCAATACGTCCTGCCAGTAGCTCACCCAGTGGTCGGCCCACGACGGGTCATTAACAAGCCGGTCGACAGCCTTCCGCCGCCGCGTCCCCACATCTTCTTTCAAAAACGCACGCACCTGCTCCGGCGTCGGAATCAGCCCGGTCGTGTCCAACGTCACGCGCCGCAAGAACTCCAAGTCGCTCAACGCCGCCGTCGGCTTCACGCCAGCCGTGCTCAACTTGGCGTCGATAAACCCATCCACCGAAACGCCGGCGGGCTGTGCCGCCATCCGCTCCCGCAGCGCCTTGTGCCGCTCCGCCCACGCCGCCGTCACTTCTTTGCTAGCCGCCCGCCGCCGCACCACATCAGCCGCCGTGTGCCGCGCGAACGAGGCCGCCACATACTCTTCCCAAGCCGCGTCAACCAACAACGGCGCGCCATCCGGGCCCAGCAGATGATCCACTTCCCCATTCCGCGAAACGCCGACAGCCAGCTCGCCGGTAGAAGGATACAACCCCTTCCCTCCAACCACCGCGATCAGCTCAAACGAGTGCTCCCCCGCCGCCAAGTCCAACGTGACAACCGAATCCTGATGCGGATACACGACCGGCCGCAAGGGCGTATTGTTCCGCTCCACCGGCGGCGGCACCGGATCATCGCTCGAAGTATTCGGCTTCTGCGCCTTGGTGGTCGCGACCGTCTTCCCATCAATCACCAACCGCGCCGCCCCGCGAGCCCGCAACCGGAACTGCACCTTCCCCGCCGCCATCGACCGCGAATAGGTGGCCCGCAAAAAGTACGGCGTCGACCGGTCCATCGGACTCGCATTCGCCGCAAACTTGGTGGGCGTATGGATGAACGCAAACGCCGGTTCTGTGTACTGATCGACGGCCTTCGCGCCCGTCAGATCGAGTTCTTTTCCAGCGATGTCTTCAAAGATTTCGACGCGGACCGGCGCCGCCATCAAACCGGTTAGAACGAGGAAAAAGGGTAGTATGCGCACGGGAATCTGCGCATAAATCTATCACTTCCCACCACCTCCCTTCAACGCCAGCCCAGCCCCAACACTACTCACGAAGGACACCCCACCGCCCCGGTGACATGGCGGGCAGCCCCTCCAACACCGTTCGGCCCGCACCCCAAACAACAGCCGTGTCACCCAGACGCGACATAACCCGCAGAAGGACAACCCACTCCACCGGTGACATGGCGGGCAGACCCTCCGACAACGTTCGGGCCGTAACCCAACAACAGCCGTGTCACCCAGACGCGGCACCACCCGCCGAAGGACAACCCACCCACTGGTGACATGGCGGGCAGACCCTCCGACAACGTTCGGCCCGCAACCCCAACAACAGCCGTGTCACCCAAACCCAACACAACCCGCAGAAGGACAAACCACCCCGCCGGTGACATGGCGGGCAGACCCTCCAACACCGTTCGGCCCGTAACCCACACAACAGCCGTGTCACCCAGACGCGACATAACCCGCAGAAGGAAGCGCCCTACTCCCACTCAAACTCAAGCAGCGCCACCTTCCCGGGCCGCTCCACTTCGAACACCACCGGGTCGCCCGGCTTGAAGCTCGTCATCGCCGCGCGGAACGACGTCAGGTCCGGAATCAGCTTGCCGTTGATCGCGTACACCACATCCCCCTGCTGCAACGGCGTCTGCTGGCTCGACACCGATGGCGCCCGCGCCGCCACGATCACCCCGAACGGCCGGCGCAGTCCGGGCAGCATCTGCATCGTCGTCTCGTCCACGTCCACACACAGCAGCCCAATCTGAGACACCAGGTTCTGCTCCGCGCTCACCTTTTTGGCCAATTGCCCCGGGCCGTCCACCTTGGGCAGCACCGCGGTTGCAATCTCCAACTGCTTCCCGTTGCGGACCACGCCCAGCTTCACCGTCTCCCCCGCCCGGTGGCGGAAGATGCCCATGGCGAACTGCGTCGCGTTCTCCACCGGCTTGCCGTCCAGCGACACAATGATGTCCTTCGGCTGCAACCCCGCCGCGGCGGCGGCGCTCTTCTCGGCCACGTCGGTCACGATGGCGCCCCAGCTCTGCCGCATGTCCAGACCCGCCGCGAGCACCGGCGTCATGTTCTGCAACGACGCCCCGATCTCCCCGCGCTGCACCCGGCCGTTGGCCTTCAGCTGCTCATAAATCCCGGCGGCCATGTTGCTCGGAATCGCAAACCCCAGACCTTCGCTCCCGCCCGACTGGGTCAGGATGAACGTGTTGATCCCAATCAGCCGCCCCTGCAAATCCACCAGCGGGCCGCCGCTGTTCCCAGGGTTAATGGTCGCGTCCGTCTGCAGGTAGGTCATCGGGTCCTCCTCGCGCAATTGCCGCTGGGCGGAGCTCAACACCCCCATCGTCATCGAGTTCTTCAGCCCCATCGGACTGCCGAGCGCCACCACCATCTGCCCCTGCTTCAGCGCCTCGGAGTTACCGAACGCCAAAGCCGGCAGGCCGGTGCGCTCCACCTTCAACAGCGCCAGATCGGTCTCCTCGTCCTGGCCCACGATCTTCGCGTCCACCCAGGCCGAGCCGCGTTCCCCCGCCCGCTCCGGAATCGAAACCCGCACCCGCTGGGTGTTGGCCACCACGTGGGCGTTCGTCAGGATGTAGCCGTTCGGGTCCACGATGACGCCGCTGCCGGTGCTGCGGCGCCGGCCCACCACCGACGATACCTTCGTCGGCCCGCCGTCCTGCAACGGGCCATACCCGGACGCCGAGATCTCAACCACCGATGGCGACACGGTATCCGATAGGATTTCGAGCCCCGCGCTCAGGCCGCGCAGTTCCACACCGAACGCCATCGGGGCCAGGATCAGAGAGAGGAGAAACAGAGGCTTCATCGCATTGCACCTGTCTCCAGAGATGCGCCCGGAGCCCATCGCGTTTGTAACGAAACGTAAAGTCCTTACTGGGTGGCCGCGCAGTGTAGCGCCGCTCGCACAGTGGTCGCGCCAGGGCACATATCCTGGATGAATGACCCGGCAAAGCCGGCCACTATGACCACGATCACCAGCGGAATCCAGGTCTTCCACAGCAGCCTGCCGGCCCAGCCTGCTTCCTGATCCTTGAGCTGTTTGACCAACCCGGCCCCGATGGCGCATTCCAAAGCGACGTCCGGCAGGATCTCCGGCGCCATCCAAATTAGATACCCGCCCGCCATGGCGACCACGATCACCACCACCGCCAGCACGAGCAGGATCCAGAAGCCTTCGTCGAGGTCGAGGCTGAAGTCGAAGCCACCACCACCACCGCCTCCTCCACCGCCTCCAGAAAAAACGGCCGGGGCATCGAAGAGGTCGGAGGCGCCGCCGCCACCGGAGTCCCCGCCGGCAAAGCCCGCGAAGCCCGCTTCGCCCTCGGCACCACCCCCTCCGAAGGTGGACAGCCCCACGTCGCCGGTGCCGTTCAAGTCCGGCAGGCTGATGGTCACCGCGACCCCGGCGGCATACCAGATCCACATGCGGACGGCAAGGAAGAAGAAGCCATACGCGGCCAGCACGCTGACGGCGTAGCGCCAGCCCATGGCGTCGAAGCCCATGTGGAGCAGCGCCTTATCGACCAGGAGGCCGCTGGCGACCGTGGCCATGAGGATGAGACTCATGTGCCAGCGGACGAAGTATTTCTTTAGCAGCCGCTCCTGGAAGCCAACACCCAGCTTCTGGAGGCGCCCCTTCTTGGCCACGACCTTACTTCCCTCTCATGGCGGCCTGCGTGAAGGCGAGGCGCACGGGCGAGTCGTCGGAGTTGCGGAAGTTGGCGCGCTGGACCATCAGGATCGGCGCGACGCCGCTCTGCGGGTCGATCCAGGCTTGCGTGCCAAACGCGCCGCCGTGGCCGAAGGTGCCTGGTTTGTTCAGGGCCGTCTGGCCTTGCGGTTCGCGCACCACGCCCACGCCCAGGCCCCAGCCGTGGCCGGGGATGAAGCCGGCCTTGAGGTCGCCGGTTTGGATGGTGGTCATCAGGTCATACGAGGCCTTGGTCAGGTAGCGTTTGCCATCCAGTTCCCCGCCCCGGAGGAGCATGCGGGCGAAGCGGGCGTAGTCCGGACCGGTGGAGAACAGGCCCCCGTTGGCGGCGGGAAAACGATCTTTGGAGGTGGCGGGCTTGCCGGCCAACAGGCCGATGGGCGCGTCGGAGAGACCGGTCTCGCCCTTGGCGGCCGGGGTCACCATGCGCTTCATCTGTTTGGCGGTCAGGTAGAACGTCGTGTCCTTCATGCCGAGCGGCTTGAAGATCCGCTTGGCCATGAACTGGTCGAGCGTCATTTTGGAGACCACCTCCACCACGCGGCCCAGCATGTTGATGCCGCTCTGGCAGTAGCGCCACTGAGCGCCCGGCGTGAAGCCAACGGGCTTTTTGGCGTAGATGGGCACCATGTCGGCCAGGGTCTTCGCCGAGGCCAGCTCGGCCGGCGTGGCTTCGCCCATGCCGGAGGTATGGGTGAGCATGTGGCGGAGCGTGACGCCGTTGCCCTTGAACTCGGGGATGTACTTCTCGAGCGGATCCTCAATGGACAGCTTGCCCTCGTCCTGGAGCATCATCACGGCCACGGCGGTGATGGGCTTGGTCATAGAGGCGATCCAGAAGATGGAGTCCTTGGTGAGCGGGCGGGACTTGGCCGCGTCGGCGTGGCCGGTGGCGGCCAGATGGGTGATGCCCTCGCGGTTGGCGACGACCGTGACCGCTCCGGGCACCTCGTTCCTGGCGATCATCTCCTGCATGCTGGCGGCGATGTCAGCAGCTCCGACGGCGCACGCTACGGCCAGGACGACCCACGGTTTCCACATGCGGTCAGTATACCCTCAGTGGTCGGCGATGCCGCCGTCGGGGAAGCGGAGCTGCTGGCGGGTGTGGGGCTTATAGGGGCGCATGGCGGCCACCTTTTCGTCGAGATCGACGCCGAGGCCGGGGCGGTCCGGGGGCTGGGCGAAGCCTGTGTTGTAGGTGATGCCGCCGCCGTAGAAGAGGTCCTTCCAATACTGCTCGTTGCCGCGGTGGGTGATCTCCTGGATGGCGAAGTTGGGGGTGGAGAAATCGACGTGGAGAGAGGCGAGCGTGCTGACCTCGCTTTGCGGGTTGTGGGGGGCGAGCTCGATCCGATACGCTTCGGCGATGGTGGCGATCTTCTTCATTTCGAGGATGCCGCCGCAGTGGACGACGTCGGGCTGGACGTAGTCCACCAGATGGCGCTGGCAGAGCGGGGCGAAGCCGTACTTGGTGAAGAGCCGTTCGCCGGTGGCGAGCGGAATGCGGGTGGAGGAGCGGAGGTGGGCGAGTTCGTCGAGGTCCTCAATTTGCGTGGCCTCTTCGACGAAGAAGGGGCGGTACTCTTCGGCGCGGCGGCAGAAGTCGACGGCCATGGTGGGGGTGGCGATGCCGTGGAGGTCGATGCAGATGCGGAAGTCCGGACCGACGGCTTCGCGGACGGCCTTCAGGTTGGCGATGCCTTCGGTGACCGAGCTCATGGGTTCGACGACATCGTTGTGGGTGGTGATGAAGGCGGCTTTGCAGCCGGTCCAGCCTTCCTGTTTGGCTTGGAGCCAGGACTGGGCGTAGGCCTGCGGTCCGCTGCCGCCGGCGTGGACGTACATCTGGACGCGCTCGCGGGCCTTGCCGCCGAGGAGCTTCCAGATGGGCTGGCCGAGCGCCTGGCCGAGGATGTCCCAGAGGGCGATTTCGACGGCGCTGATGGCGGAGTTCAAGATTGGCCCGCCGCGCCAGCGCGGCCAGCGGTACATGGCCTGCCAGTGCATTTCGATGTCGGCCGGGTCCTTGCCGACAAGGTAGCGCTTGTGTTCCTCGATGGCGGCGGCGACGGTGGCTTCCTTGCTGGTGACGGAGCCTTCTCCTAAGCCGGTTAGGCCTTGGTTGGTGTAGATCTTGACGAAGACGTAGTTGGACCCGTTGTTGCCGCCGCGGTTGACGATGAAGGTTTTGAGGTCGGTGATCTTGAGGTTGAGCGGCTTGGCCTGCGCGCGGGCTTGGGCGAGGAGAGCCTGGGTGGAGCCGACGGCGGCGGCGGTAATGGTGCTGGCTTGGTAGAGAAAGTCCCGGCGGGTCATGACGGGCATTCTATACGGTGTGGCGGGCGGGCGTGGCTGGGCATCATCGGCGTTCACTACCGGATCAACAAACACTGTGCGACAGATCGTGAGTTAGTGCCCCGTTCGCTCACGAGTGAGGGTACAGCTTCAGCAACTCGTTGCGTAGATCAGCTGCCGAGCGTTCGTCGTCCGGGTCACACCCAATAAGGGCATGGGCGGCGTCAATGTGGCAGAAGTAGTCGTCGAAAGCGTCCAGATCATTTAGATCGTTGACTAGTTGTTTCAGACACGCGAGATCGTGTCGATGCGCTAACGCGCAAATCGCTTCAGCCCGGACCTGCGGCTCCTTGTCATCGAGGCGAGCCCGCAGACAATGTCGAATCTCGGGGGAATCGATTTTAGAGATCCTGAATTTGAACGTCGCCCAATCTCTAGCGCCTGCCCATTCATCGGTGCACAGTGCGCAAAGCGCCTTGACAGCGACCTCCCCCCAGCCGGGCTCAATTGACATCGCAACAGCTTGATGTACATTCGGATCGCGGTGCGAGACGTAAACAAGATATCTGGGCAGCATCCTTTCGTCATGCAAATGCGAAGTCGCGTAGATCAACGACGTGATCACTCGATCATCGCTTTCGGCCTCCAGTGCAGTTGAGAGTGCAAGGAACCTCGCGTTGGCTTTAGAGTCTGGGCGGAATTGTCCCAAGATGTTAGCGCCCCGCGCTCTGACCCATGGGTCGCCGAAAAAAAGGAGACGTCGTGCCGATTCGAAGACTTCGTCTTCCGAACGTTTCGCCAATGCAAAAATTGCCTCCCACGATTCCCATGAACGTGAATTACCCGGCTCATCTTCCGCCTCAAATGAGGACTCAAGGCTACGCCGAACCAGATCGTCAACGGATAATTCCTGAGCTTCTGCCACGTCGCCTAACAGGTTATCAGTAACGATCTTCTGCCGAATTCCGTGCATAGAACCCGTAAAACGGCATAGCGTCGAGTTATCGGCACCGTAGGCCACAAACGGCGTTCCGGGAATGCATGGGAGCGCCGCTTCCGAAGGGAACCAAGCCGGGGCTCATGTTCGCATTTATGGGGCGGGGTCTAGGCTTTGGCGAAGTAGGCGATGTAGCCGGTGAAGACGACTTCTTGCGGCTGGCCGGCGAAGACCGGTTTGAGTGACTCGGCGCACCAGTGGCGGATGGACTCTTCGTCCACGCCCGATTTCACGGCGGCGGCGACGTTGGTCTCGGTCATGGCGTAATCGACATAGAACGAGTGGGTGAGGGTGAGGGACTCTTCGTAGTAGTCCGAGCCGATGGGGCGGAAGCCGGTGGCGAGGGGCTCCAGGAGTTCGGGGTTGAGCGGACGGCCGGAGAATGGGGGCGGGGGGTAGCGCTGCATGAACGTCTCAAACCAATGTTCGAGAGCGGGGTTGCCGGCTATGCGCTTGCCTTGGGAGAAGTCGTAGATGGCGATGCGGCCGGTGGGGTCGAGGACTCGGTGGGCTTCGGGGAAGAAGCGGCCGAGGTCGGCGTAGTTGAGAGAACCGGCGGCGGTGATGAGGCTGGCGGAACCTTGGGCCAGCGGGAGCTGTTCGGCGAGGCCGACAAGGAAGCGGGAGTCCGGGGCGACCTCTCTTGTCCAACCGAGCATGGGTTCGAGGGGCTCAATGCCGACGGCCGTTTGGGCGATCGAGTTCAGGGGCCGGGTGGAGAGGCCGGCGCCGCAGCCGATATCGATGGCGCAGTTGAGCCGTTCGCTGATTCCGAGGTGGCGCTGGACGCGGGCGATGACGCGGGGGTGAACGGGCGGGCGGGAGCGGGCGTAGCCGGCGGCGAGGGTGGGAGAGGCGAAGAGGGGCTCCATGGGGAGATTATCGAACACGCGGCGTTTGTTAGGGTATTCAGATGAGTACCCTCCGCGCCCGCGTTTACGAATGGATCGAACCCGGGGAACAGACCAGCCGTTGGGAGAAGCTCATCGACATCGCCCTGGTCGTTCTAATCCTGGCCAGCGTGGTCATCGTTGCTTTGCAATCCATGCCGGAAATGGCGACTCACGATGCGCTGCTTGCTGATCTGGAGAGATGGTGCGTCTATGTCTTTACGCTGGAGTATTTTCTGCGGATCTGGACGTGTGTGGAAGACGTGCGCTTCGCGCATCCGGTGCGGGGCCGGCTGCGGTACATCTGCAGCGGGATGGGGATCGTCGATCTGCTGGCGCTGGCGCCTTTTTATCTGGCTCCGCTGGCGGCGCCGAACACGGTGGTGTTCCGGCTGCTGCGGGTATTCCGGCTGGTGCGGGTGTTGAAGTTCGGGCGGTACAACGCTTCGATCGGCCTGTTGGGCCGGGTGTTCCGGTCGCGGCGGGAGGAGCTGCTGCTGTCGCTGGTGCTGGTGATGACGCTGGTGATCATCTCCTCGACGGCGATGTATGCGGTGGAGCATGACGACCAGCCGAAGGTGTTTTCGAGCATTCCGGCATCGATGTGGTGGGGCGTGGTGACGTTGACGACGGTGGGGTATGGCGACGTCTATCCGATCACGACGGCGGGCAAGGTGGTGGCTGGGATTTCCGTGCTGCTGGGGGTGGGTTTGTTCGCGCTGCCTGCGGGCATATTGGCCAGCGGTTTCGCCGAGGAGATGCAGCGGCACCGGAGCACGCCGGCCTCCTACCGGCGGGTTTGTTTTTGCCTGCAGGTGCGGCGGGAGCGGTTGGAGGCGTATCGGGAGAGCCAACAGAACGTGTGGCCGGAGCTGTTGGAGGCGCTATCGAAGGCGGGGTGGTGAGCTATTCGTTGTTCCTGCGGGAGGACGGACTGGTGGTTGGGTATATGGAGACACCAGACGTGGAGGCGGCGCTGCGGCGGATGGAAAAGAGCGCCGTGCAGCAGCGATGGCAGGAGCTGTTGGCACCATACCTGGAGGTTGGCGCGGCGGGCGCTGCCCCACTGGAGGAGATTCTGCACCTGGACTAGCGAGGCGCGATAAGATACCCCCTACGATGCCCACACAACCGACGCGCCGCGAATGGCTGGCTGTTTCCGCCCTTGGACTTGGCTCCTGCGCCCAGGCGCCGAAGCCGGAAGAGTTTTCGATTGTTGAAGCCGCCGAGACGCTGGGCGGGCAGAAGGCGATTGTGCTGAAGCGGGCGGTGGCGCCTTCGGGGGATGTGCCGCTGTTGTTGGAAGCGGAGATTCTGCCGGGGCGGGGGTTCAACACCTGGCAGTTGCGGGCGTATTTGCCGGGGAAGGGCGTGACCGATCTGATCACGGCGCCGCCGCTTTCCGGGGCTGTGAAGCTGATGACGGGCGGGGAGAATGACTTCCGGGGGAATGAGTCCTTCAAGAATGGCGGTGCACTGCTGGTGCCTTACGCCAACCGGATTCGCGGGAAGTTTGACTCGAAGGCGCGGACGATTGAGACGGCGATTGCGGGGAAGACCGCGAAGCTGCCGGCCAATTGGATTGGGAAGTTAAAGGGCGCCGAGCCGCACGCGATGCACGGCCTGCTGCTGGACCAGCCGACGACGATTTCGCGCCGGGTGGCCGATGCGAACGGGGCGACGTTGGAGGCCAATTGGGAGAAGCCTTTCGGGACCGAATGGCCGGGGACGGCGAAGGTGCAGTTTTCGGCGGCGCTGACGGCGAAGGCCTTCGTACTGAAGGTGACGGTGGTGAACACGGGGAAGGAGCCGCTGCCGGTGGGCATCGGCTGGCACCCGTATTTCAACATCGCCAGCGGCGACCGGAAGCAGGCGAAGCTGAAGATTCCGGCCAAGACGCGGGCGCTGGTGGACAACTACGACAACGTGTTTCCGACGGGCGTGACGGAGGCGACCGAGGGATCGAAGTTCGATTTCCGGGAGGCGCGGGCGATGGGCGATCAGTTCCTGGATGATTGCTTTATGGACCTGATTCGCGATGGGAAGGGCGGCGTGGCGGCGGAGATCCACGATCCGGCGGCGCACTATGCGTTGAAGATTTCCAGTGCCTCGCCGGCCGTGCAGGCGTACCAGTGTTATGCGCCGCCGGAGAAGCCGTTCATCGTGTTGGAGCCGCAGTTCAACATTGGCGATCCGTATAACAAGGGCGTTTGGAAGGACCGGGATACGGGGATGGTGATGCTGGCGCCGGACCACGAAGTGGTCTACGACGCGACGGTGGAAATCTCGAAAATCTGATACTGTAAACGCTTAACTGATCCCATGGACCGCCTCGTTCTCGCGCCAATCGACTACTCCATTCTGCTGACCTACACGCTGTTTGTGTTGGGGATCGGGTGGATTCTGAAAGAGAAGACCAAGACCAGCGAGGACTTCTTCCACTCCGGACATGGGATGCCGGCGTGGATTGCGGGGCTGGCGTTTTTGTCCGCCAATCTGGGGGCGCAGGAGGTGATGGGGATGGCGGCGAGCGGGGCGAAGTATGGCCTCATGACCAGCCATTTTTACTGGGCGGGCGCGGTGCCGGCGATGTTGTTTGTGGGCGTCTTTATGATGCCGTTTTATTACGGGTCGAAGGCGCGGAGCGTGCCGGAGTATTTGCGGCTGCGGTTCGACGAGAAGACGCGGGGGTTGAACGCGATTTCATTCGCGGCGATGACGGTGTTCAGTTCGGGCGTTTCGCTGTACGCGCTGGGGCTGTTGTTGAGCGCGCTG
>CAMATG010000084.1 GCA_945860645.1 Candidatus Sulfopaludibacter sp. SbA3
GAAAATGCTCATCGAGACGGTGAAGGACACCAAGCGGGTCATGCAGGTTGGCTCGCAGACCACCTCCGGCGACCAGTGGGCGCAGGCCAAAAAGGCCATCGCCGATGGCGCTATCGGCAAGATGCTGCTCAGCCAGGGTTCCTACCACCGCAACTCCATCGAAGGCGAATGGAACTGGCCGATCGACAAGAACGCCGGCCCCAACGGCAAAGGCGAGGACTTTATCGACTGGAAGACCTGGCTCGGCCCGGCCACCAAGCGCGACTTCGACGCGGACCGCTTCTTCCGCTTCCGCAAGTATTGGGATTACTCTGGCGGCATCGCCACCGATCTGTTCTTCCACGTTGTGGCGCCGATGAACATCTGCTGGCCCTCGCCCCAGTTCCCGCACAAGGTCATGGCCGGCGGCGGCATCTACGAGTTCTCCAAGCTCCCCGAAGATCCGTCGAAGCCCGACCGGGAAGTGCCCGACACCTTCCACCTCATCGCCGAATACAACGCCGGCCACTCGCTGGTGCTCAGCTCGTCGATGGCCAACTCCCAGCACATCCCCGGCCTCATCCGCGGTCACGAAGGCACCATCATCATGGTGGAGCACGGCCGCTTTGAAGGGTTCGCCCCCCACATCACCCTCAAGCCGGAAGTCTCCGGGCGTCAGGGCGCGCGCAAGGCGATCGGTGGCGACAAGTACAAGTTCGGCCTGGAAGAAGTGAAGATTCCGGTCAAGGAAGTCGACACCATGCGCACGCATGTCACCAACTTCCTGGACTGCATGGTCTCGCGCCAGAAACCGACGCTCGACGTCGAAACCGCGGGCCGCGCCCAGGTGCTCATCACCATGGCCGTCCAAAGCTACCGTACCGGCAAGATCCTCTACTTCGACGAACAGAAGTTCAAGATCGTCGACAAAGCACCGGTTCGTTCGTAACGCAATCCAACGCAGTCAAGAAAGGCCAGCCTCCCGGGGCTGGCCTTTCTGCGTCTACCGTAGCATCGCCTGCACAACATTGCCACCCAGATCGGTCAACCGGTAATCGCGCCCCATGTGACGATAGGTCAGCTTCAGGTGGTCCATACCCAGGCAGTGCAGCATCGTCGCCTGCAGGTCATGGACGTGTACCTTGTCGCGCGTAATTGTGAAGCCCAGCTCGTCGGTTTCCCCCACCGTCTGGCCGCCCTTGATCCCGCCCCCGGCCAGCCACATTGAATAGCCCGTCGGGTGATGATCACGCCCCGCATTGTCCGGGTCCGATGTGTTCCGAATCTCGCAGATCGGCGTGCGCCCGAATTCCCCGCCCCACACCACCAGCGTCTCGTCCAACAACCCGCGCCGCTTCAAATCCTTGATCAATGCCGACGAGCCCTTATCCGTCGCGTCGCACTTGTCCTTCAGCTTCTTGTTCAGGTTCGTGTGCGTGTCCCAGCTGGCGTCCATCATCAGAACGAACCGCACACCGCGCTCCACCAGTCGCCGCGCCAGCAGGGCATTCGTCCCAAACTGGTTCGTCGGCTCCTTGCCAATCCCGTACATCTCCAACGTCTCCTGCGACTCATTGGAGAAGTCCAGCAACTCCGGCGCGCTCATCTGCATCCGGTAAGCCAACTCGTAACTCGCAATCCGCGACGCAATCTCCGGATCCCCATTCACCCGCAGCCGCTCTTCGTTCAGCTCCTTGATCGCGTCGAGCGATGTCCGCTGCGTCGCCTTCGAAATCCCCTCCGGATTCGACAGATACAGAATCGGATCACCCGCGTTCCGGAATATCGTCCCCTGATACGTCGACGGCATGAACCCGCTCATGAAGTTCGACGCCCCGCCGCTGGTCCCCGCGCCGCTCGAAAGCGCCACAAATCCAGGTAAGTTCTGCGACTCACTCCCCAGCCCGTATGTCACCCACGCCCCCGCCGTCGGCCGCCCAAACTGAATGCTGCCCGTGAATAACATCAACTGGCCCGGATGATGATTCACCGCGTCGGTGTGCATCGAACGGACCACACACAACTCATCGGCGACCTCCTGCAACCCCGGCAGATAGTCACTGATCTCGAGGCCACTCTTCCCGCATTTCTTGAACACGCGCGGACTCGCCAGCGCCGCCGCGTTCGGCTTAGTGAACGCCAGCTTCAAGTCCTTGGTAAACTCCGCCGGCAGCGGCTTGCCGTTGTGCTTCATCAACGCGGGCTTCGGATCGAAGAGATCCATCTGGCTCGGCCCGCCCTCCATGAACATGAAGATCACGCTCTTGGCCTTCGGGGCAAAATGGGGCTTCTTCGGAGCCAGCGGATTCACAACCGCCCCGTGCAACAGGTGCTCCAGCGCCATGCCGCCCACGCCATAACCGATCGAATTGAGTAAGTCGCGCCGTGAAAAGTTCATGTCAGTTATTCCCTGTTGATAAATTCGTCGAGATTGAATAGAACCCGCGCCACGCCGCTCCAGGCCCCCTGCGTGAGTAACTCACCCTGTTTGCCTTCGGTACGCAGCACATCGGTCTGTTTATCGACATACCTCGCCAGCGCCTGCCGCTCGGTCTCCGACGGCGCCCGGCCAAGCGCCAGCGTGAACATACTCTCAATCCGCTCGCCCGTTGCCGCCTTCGTCTCCATCGCCCGCAGCGCAAAGGCCTGCGACGCTTCAATAAACACCGGGTCATTCAGCAGGTTCAGCGCCTGCAACGGCCCGTTCGATGGCCGCCGCCGCGCACACGCCATATTCGAATCCGGCGCGTCAAAATTCACCAGCAACGGATAAGGCGTCGTGCGCTGATAGTGGATGTACAACCCGCGCCGGTACGCCTCTTTGCCGAACGTCTCTTTCCACTTGGACCCGCCGTAAGCCAACTCGCCCACGCCCTTCGGCAGGAATGGCATCACCGATTTCCCGCCAATGTCCATATTCAAAATTCCCGCCACCTGCAACGCCGTGTCGCGGATCAATTCCGCCGGCAAGCGGAGCCGCGACTGGCGCGACAGCAGCGTATTCTCAGCGTCCTTCTCCGCCGCGTCCGGCCGGTACTTAGAAGACTGCTTATAAGTCGCCGACATCACAATCGACTTATGCAGCTTCTTAAAGCTCCACCCGTTCTCCATGAACTCCGCGGTCAAATGATCGAGTAACTCCGGATGCGTCGGCTTCTCGCCCGTCGCCCCGAAGTCTTCCGACGTCCGCACAATCCCGCGCCCAAAGAACTCCTGCCACGCCCGGTTCACCGTCACCCGCGGCGTCAACGGATTCTCCCGCGTAACCAGCCAACGCGCAAACGCCAACCGCGACGGTTCGCCCGGCTTCGCCGCCACCGGCGGCAGCACCGCCGGCGTCCCCGGCTGCACCTCAATCCCCAGCGCCTTATAGTCGCCGCGGATCGTGATGTGCGTCTTCGGATGGTCCGGATGCACGCCCATCGTGTAGGCCTGCGTCAGGAATGGCATCGTCTTTTTCAGCTCCGCCACCTTCGTCCGCAGGTCCTTCAACTTCGCCGTCAATTCCTTATCCCGCCCGAACTCCGGCCCCGGGTTGGCCATAAAGTAATCGGCTAGAATGTCGGCTTCCCGCTCGGTCCGTTCCGCCGGCTTCTTATGTAACATCCGCATGGCGTGATCCACCATCGCCGACATCGAAGTGATCCAGAAATCAAACTCCGCGTCCTTGCCCGGGTTCGCATACGCCGCGCGCATCTTCTCTTCCCACCGCGCCTGGTACTCGGGGATCTTATACTCAGCCAGTAACTTCGCCCGCTCCCGGCGATACCCCGGCAGCGCCTTCAAATACGGCCCGCGCTCACCGGGAAGAGGCGCGTCAATATCCACATCGTCAGCCTCGTTGAAGTATGCGTACAACTGATAAAACTCACGCTGCGAAAACGGATCGTACTTATGGTCGTGGCACTGCGCGCAACCCACCGTTAGTCCCAGCCACGTCGTCCCCATCGTCTGCGTGCGATTGATCAACTGCTCGTACCGCGCCTCCGCCCGGTCCACGCCCGCCTCGCGATTGGTCAACACGTTGCGATGAAACCCCGTCGCCACGCGGTCTTCCATCGACGCCCCGGGCAACAAATCGCCCGCCATCTGCGCAATCGTAAACCGGTCGAACCCCATGTCGCTGTTCAACGCATCGATCACCCACTGCCGGTACCGCCACGCGTGCGGCCGCACGTTGTCTTTCTCATAGCCGTCGGAGTCTGCATACCGCGCCAGGTCCAGCCACGGCCGCGCCCACCGCTCGCCATAGTGCGGCGAAGCTAAATGCCCGTCCACCATCCGTTCATACGCATCCGGCCGCTTGTCGTTGACGAACGCCTCCACCTCTTCCGGCGTCGGCGCCAAGCCAACCAGGTCCAGCTTCACGCGCCGCGCCAGCGTCCGCCGGTCCGCCTCCGCCGATGGCGCCAGGCCCTCTTTCTGCAACCGCTCCCGCACAAAATAATCGATCGCATTCGCCCCCGCCGGCACCACCGGCTTCTTCACCGGCTGGAACGCCCAATGGCTCGACGCGCGCCGCGCCGGGCCCTTCACCGTCGACGCCGGCACCTTCGCCCCGCCGGCGATCCACTTCTCCACCGTCGCGATCTCAGCAGTGCTTAACCGCGCCCCCATCGGCGGCATCATGTGCCCCTTCTCGCTGCTCCGCAGCCGCCCCAGCAATGTACTCTCGGCCGGCTTCCCCGGCACCACCGCCGCGCCGGAATACCCGCCGGCAACCAGCGCCGCGCCGTCGTCCACGCGCAGACCGTTCGTCTGCATCGCCGCGCCGTGACACGCCACGCAACGGCGCTTCAAGATCGGCGCCACCTCCGTGGTAAACGTCTCCTGCGCGCATAACGAACCCGCGAAAACCAGCAGCCATACCGTCGATCGCATGCCCCTATTCTATCCCCCTCGCGTGTGCCACAATCAGGGCATGTCGGCCCCACAATATCCCCAGCAGCCCCAGTACCCGCAGCAACCCCAACATCCCCAACAAGGCCATCCGCAGCAGGGCTACCCGCAGCAGGGATATCCGCCGCAACAGCAATACGGCGGCTATCCGCCCCAGCAGAACTACCCCCAGCAACCGCCCCCGCCAAAGAAGGGCATGCCCATCTGGGCCTGGATCCTCATCGGCATGGTCACGCTCGCCATGCTCGTCGTCATCGGCGCTTCCGTCGCCGCCTATATGCTGATCGGCAAAGCGCAGCAAGCCGCCAAGAATCCGCTCTCCACCATCGCCCAGATCGCCGCCGCGGCCAACCCCGATATCGACGTCCTCGACGTCAACGAAAACACCGGCAAAATCACCGTCCGCGATAAGAAAACCGGCAAGACCATCACCATCGACGGCGACGCCATCAAGGACGGTAAAATCACCATCGACTCCGAAGACGGCCACGCCGAGATCGGCTCCGGCGCCAACATGAAACTCCCCGATTGGGTCTTCCTCCCCGGTGACGCCAAGGTCATCGGCGGCATGACCGGCAACGCCGAAAAAGGCGCCGGCGGCACCGTCGTCTTCTCCTCCAACGAATCGCTCGAAAAGTTGAAGGAGTTCTACGAAGGCAAGTACAGCTCAGCCGGCTACAGCCAAACCACCTCCGCCATGACCACCTCCGGCGAAGACCAGGCCCTCCAGCTCGTCTTCCAACACGAGGACCGCAAACGCAACGTCACCATCGGCGCCGCAAAAAACAAGGACGGCGTCAACGGCTCCATCGTCTACGGCGAAGGCCAGTAGCCCTCACCCGCCAAAGCAAAACACGCGTCCATCCTGCGACGCGATCAGCACCTTTCCATCACTGATGGCCGGCGAAGCCGACAACGCCGACCCGGCCTCATACTCCCACAGCTTCTTCCCCGTCGCCGCGTCCAGCACATACAGCCGCCCATCGTTCGACCCAATAAACACGCGGTTCCCAGCCACCGCCGGTGACGATTCCACCCGGCTCTTCGTCGCGAACGTCCACACACCCTTCCCCGTCTTCGCGTCGATCCCGTGCACCATCTTGTCCCGCCCGCCCAGGATGATCTTCCCCGCCGCCAGCGCCGCGCTCGAATAGTACGGGAACTTCCGCACCGGGTGTTCGTACTTCCACACAATCTTCTTCGTCGCCATATCCACGCCAAACACCTCGTTGCCAAACGTGCCGTAGTAAGCCATATTCCCAACCAACAACGGCGACGCACCCGTATACGCCCCACTGGCCACTTCAAACACTTCCTTCCCGTCGCTCACGCGGATCGCGCGAAACTTTTCATCGCACCCCGTCACATACGCCACGCCATTGGCGATCCCCGGCGTCCCATGCACCGGCCCGGCCGTCTCGAACTTCCACAACTGCTTCCCCGTCTTAATCTCCACCGCGTACAGGTTCTGGTCGTACGAACCAATCAAAACGCGGTCGCCCACCACCACCGGTGATGACTTAATCTCCGACAGCGTCTTAAACGTCCACAACGCCTTGCCCGTCGCCACGCTCACCGCGTGAAACCCGCCGCGCAAATCGCCAATAAAAACAGCCCCGCCGCCCACCGCCGGCGTCGACTCGCCCAGCTCCGCCCCCGTCTTATACTTCCACTTCGTCTTCCCCGTCGCCATGTCGATCGCCACCAGGTCCCCATTCCCCGCGCCAATGTAAGCAACCCCGCCCGCGACGACAGGCGACGATTCAAACGACTCCCCGCCCTCCCACGTCCACAACAGTTTCAAATTCTCCGGCGGCAACGTCCCCGTCGCCACGCCCGTCAACGACGGGTTCGCCCGGAACTGCGGCCACTCGGCAAACAGCGAAATCCCCAGGAAAAACGAGCAAATCAATAAGCGCATCGATACAACTCCAAAGCAGAATCGAAATCCAACGGCCGCGGATTGAACTTGCCCGTCCACTGCTTGGTCGCCGCCTCGGCCAGCTCCGGCAACCGCTCCTCCGACACGCCCAGCGCCTGCAGCGAACAGGCGAGCCCCGCCGCGTCGGCCAACTCGCGCAACCGCATCGGCAGGTCCGCGTGCAATTCCATATAGTCCGGATGCTCGTTCCAACCCACCACGTGCGGCAGCATCACCGCAATCGCCTGCCCGTGCGTGATGCCATACTCCGCCGTCAACGGATTGGCCAGCGCATGCGTCGCCCCCAGCATGGAAGCCTCAATCGCCGCCCCGGAAAACCACGCACCCAACTGCATCTGGGCCACCGCCTCCACATCGTCCGCATCCGCCATCAGCCGTTCAAACGAACCCTCCATCAGCCGCCACGCCTCCCGCGAATAACACAGCGAAAGCGCGTTCCGCTTCGTCGTCACGTACGTCTCCACCGCATGCGAAATCGCGTCATATCCAGCCACCGCGCGCACTGCCCGCGGCTGCGTCCGCGCGACTTCAGGATCCAAAATGGCGACAGCAAACGCGGCCTTCTCATCGCCAATCGCCATCTTCACATGCGTCGCCGCATCGCTGATCAACGCGTACGATTGCGCCTCGCTCCCGGTCCCCGTCGTCGATGGCACACCGATCATCGGCAGCATCGCCCCCGGCACCTTCCCGTGCCCCCAGTAGTCCGCGATTCGCCCTCCGTTCGTCAGCACAATGTTGATCGCCTTCGCGCAATCCATCGACGAACCGCCGCCCAACCCGATGATCGAATCCACGTTCAGTTTCGAAGCGAAATCCCGCCCATGTTCCACCATTTGCGAGTCCGGATTCGCGTCGAAGTTCGACCACGGCGACGACTCAATGCCCTCCCCGGCGAGCGCCGACAGCACCGTCGCCACATGCCCCGCCCGTTCCATCCCCCCATCGGCCACAATCAGCGTCCGCCGGAATCCCAGCTCCCGCGCATAGCGCCCGACCTCGTGAATGCGCCCCTTCCCAAACACCAGCCGCGTCCGCGATGCATGTTCAAACGGCGTCATTTCACCCCCTTCGCCTTGGCCACCATTGCCCCCACTTCCGACAGCAACTGCGGCACCGAATACGGAATCCCGCCCTTAATCGTCCACTCCACGCCTGGCTTCACGCCCGCATTCGCCGCCACCGGATACAGCAGTTTGAAATCCTCCAACGGGTTCCCATTCACCACCAGCATGTCCGCCGTCCAGCCTACGCGCACCCGGCCCAGCTTCTTCTCCTGCCCCAATATACGCGCCCCGTTCAGCGTCGCCTGCTGCACAATCTGCAACGGGTGGAACCCGGCCTCCTGGTGCAGTTCCAAATTGCGAATGAACCCGAACCCGTACATCTGGTAGATGTACCCGGCGTCCTCGCCAATGCCCACCGTGCCGCCGCGCCGCGCAAACTCGCGCACCGCCCGCATCCAGATCTGATAGTTCTCTTTCCAATACGCCTCGTCCGTCGACGACCAGTTCAAAAAGTACGAGCCATGATTCTGCAAGTTTGGCTTGAAGAACTCCGCCAGCACCGGATGCAGATACTCCCCAAACCACGGCTGCGTCTGCGCCCGCTGCAAGTCGCGGCTGGCTTCATAAATCTCCAGCGTCGGGTCCCACGCCACGTTGTTCGCGATCATGGCATCGAACAGCTTCGTCAGCTTTTCCCAATCCGCCTCACGCCACAACCGCCCGGCCCAGCGAAACCGGTCACCCTCGTTCATGTAGTTGTACGAAGGCGGAAAGTTCTGCACGCCGCCCGGAATCGCGGCATCGGGAATCCCGTACCAGTGCTCAATCGAGGTCACCTTGTTGCGAATGGCATCATCGGCCCGCGTCTCTTCCACGCCGATGTGCTGCGCCACCGGCAGGCCCAATTTGTGCGCCTCATCCAGCGCCGCGTCCATCGTGTCCCGCCACGTGCCCACAATCTTGAACCCATCGGCCCCGGCCTTCTTAATCTCCTGCACGCGCCGCCGCGCCGCCTCCGGATCGCGCACCCGGCCCAGCATCGGATACACGAACATGTGCGGCGCGACAATCTCGCCCGTCTCGCTCTTCGTCCGCACGTTCAGCGTCTGCGTCAACGCGCTGCCCACGTCGCGCACCGTCGTGATGCCGCACGCCAGCCACAGCTTCAGCACATAGTTCGGGTCCATCGGCACGCCGCCGCGCTCGGTATGCAGGTGCCCGTGCAGGTTGATCAGCCCCGGCAAAACATACTTGCCCTTGGCGTCGATGACAACATCGCCCGGCTGCGCCGCCGCGCGCCCCACGGCGGTGATCACGCCGTTTTCAATGGCGATATCGACGGGGCCCGCCGCCGGCGTGCCATTGCCCTCCACCACCGTCGCCCCGCGAATCACCATCCGCTGCGGCTTCACGCCGTGTCGCGGCTGGGCCGCCAGAATCCCGAAGCAAACAAGAACCAATAAAAAGCGCATCACTCTCCATTCTGCGTCAACAGCTTCGCAATCAGCGCGGTCCACCCCGTCTGGTGGTTCGCCCCCAGCCCCTCCCCGGTGTCCCCATGGAAATACTCGTAGAACAATAGATGGTCCCGGAAGTGCGGATCGGTGTGGAATTTCGGATGCGGTCCCATGCCCGCGCGTCGCCCGTCTTTGTCCTTCAGGAACAACGCCGACATCCGCTGCGACAGCGCCGCCGCCACCTCCCACAGGTCCATCTTGTTCCCGCTCCCCGTCGGGAACTCCACTTTGTAATCCTCGCCCAGGTAGTAGTGAAACCGCTGCAACGATTCAATCAGCAGGTAATTCACTGGAAACCAGATCGGCCCCCGCCAATTCGAATTCCCGCCAAACAAACCAGTGCTCGATTCCGCCGGCTCATACCGCACCTCATACGTCGCCCCGTCCACCGCCAGTTGATACGGGTGCGCCGCATGATGCCGCGACAACGCCCGGATTCCGTACGGCGACAGAAACTCGCGCTCGTCCAGAACTTTCTCCAGGATCCGCCGCAACCGCCGCGGCCCCACCAGCGACAGCATCCGCCGCTCGCCCACACCCTTCTCCGTCATCGACGCCAGGTTCCCGCACAGGTCCGGCCGGTTCCGCACAAACCACTGCATCCGCTTCCGGAACCCCGGCAACTTATCGATCACCGCCGGGTCAATCGTCTCCATCGCAAAGAGCGGAATAATGCCCACCATCGAACGCAACTTCATCCGGAACCACTCCCCGCTCGGCAGCCGCAGCAGGTCGTAGTAGAACCCGTCTTCTTCATCCCACAGCGAATCCTGGTCGCGCCCGTTGGCCGCGCTGGCGATGTACAGAAAGTGTTCGAAGAACTTACTCGCCACGTCCTCGTAGGCGTGGTTGATCTGCGCCAATTCCAGCGAAATCGTCAACATGTTCAGCGAATACATCGCCATCCAGCTGGTCCCGTCCGACTGCTCAATCGTCCCGCCCATCGGCAACGGCGCCGACCGGTCAAACACGCCGATGTTATCCAGCCCCAGGAACCCGCCCTCGAAGATGTTGTTGCCCAGGTCGTCCTTCCGGTTCACCCACCACGTGAAGTTCATCAGCAGCTTGTGAAAACAGCGTTCTAAAAACGCGTGATCCGCCCGCCCGTTCAGCCGCCGGTCGATCTGGAAAATCCGCCAGCACGCCCACGCATGCACCGGCGGATTCACATCCCCCAGCGCCCACTCGTACGCCGGAATCTGCCCGTTCGGATGCATGTACCACTCGCGTAGGAATAACGCCATTTGCCGCTTGGCAAAGTCGGCGTCGATCATCGCCACCGGCACCATGTGGAACGCCAGATCCCACGCCGCGTACCAGGGATACTCCCACTTGTCCGGCATCGAAATCACGTCGTCGTTAAACAGGTGCTTCCACTGCGAGTTACGCCCATACCGCCGCCCCGGCGGTGGCTCAGGCGTCGAAGGATCCCCCTCCAGCCACTCCTCCACCACGTAATGGAAAAACTGCTTCGTCCACAACAGCCCCGCGAACGCCTGCCGGCACACCGCCGTTCCATCGGCCGACAACGGCACCGATGGCACCGACGCGTAGAAGCTCTCCGCCTCCGCCATCCGCGCCGCGAAGACCACCGCGTCATCCTCCCCCGCCGCCGCCCCGCGCGGCGCCAGCCGCAACGTGATGGTCCGCTCCTCCCCCGGCGCCAGATCCCACGCATACATCCCGCACGCCTTCGTCCCCGTCCGCGCCGGATTCACCGCCGCCGCGTTGCCCTCAATCACATACTGCCCAAACGCGTCTTTCGTATACGACCGGTTCGGCACGCCCCACAGCCGCAACGAGTTCCCCTCGTTCTCCGTAAAAAGCAGTTCCTCCGTCCCCGGACACGTGAACACATACTCGCCCATTCCCGGCACGTTGAGCGCAACGGACTCCTCCCCCTCCGCCCCCATCACCGGCGGCCGCTCCGACGAACGCCCCCACGTCCACGTGTTCCGGAACCACACCGTCGGCATCACCCGCAGCGCCGCCCGCTCCGGCCCGCGGTTCACCGCCGTGATGCGAATCCGCGTGTCATCCACACCGGCCTTGGCGTACTCCACCGTCACATCAAAGTAACGGTCCTGGTCAAATACGCCCGTATCCACCAGCTCAAACTCCGGATCCCGCCGCGTCCGCCGCCGGCTCTCCTCAGCCAGTTGCGCATACGGAAACGCCGCCTGCGGATACTTGTACAGCCCCTTGCAATAGGAATGCGTCGGCGTCGCATCCAGATAGTAGTAGAGCTCTTTCACATCCTCCGAATGGTTCCCCTGCGGCCCGCTCAGCCCATACAGCCGCTCCTTCAAAATGGAGTCCCGCCCGTTCCACAAGCTCAGCCCGAAACAGATCCGCTGGTGATTGTCACACCACCCCAGCAGCGCGTCCTCGCTCCACCGATACGCCCGCAGATGCGCATGTTCAAACGGGAAATAATCCCACGCCGTCCCGTTCGCCGAATAGTCCTCGCGCACCGTGCCCCACGCCCGGTCGCTGACGTACGTTCCCCAACGCCGCCAATGTTCCTCCTGCCGCTCCGCCTTTGCCAGCCGTTCCCGTTCCGCGTTTCTCATTACCAAAGGGATAACACGCCGCCGCCGGCCGGCGGCGTGCCCGTCCCCCAATTACAGAATCCGCTTGGCCACTTGCACCCAACCCGGCTGCGACAGCTTGCCCGCCATCTTCTCCCGCCCCGCCGCAATATGCGCCGATTTCGAATGCGCCTCCAGCGCCGCCGGGCTCGTCCACTCTTCGATGAAGGTGAACTTCAGCGGATCGCTCACGTCCTGAAACAGGTCGTACCGCAGGCAGCCCTCTTCCAACCGCGTCGGCGCCACAAAGCTCTCCAGCGCCTCCCGCACCACGTCCAGGTGCCCTTCCGCCGCATGCAAGTGCGCGATCACGTCAATCTTTTCGCTCATGTCTTCTCCTGTTACCGCCGCATCGCGCCCGGATACGGCACGCGGTCGGCAGTCTTGATAATCCACCGGCGCATCAGCGCCAACAACTCCTCCTGCCGCCGGATCGATGCCCGATCCACCACCAGGTTGTCTTTCTCAAACGGGTCCTGCGCCAAATTATATAAGTGCGTCACCTTCAGCGCCCGGTCCACCACTAACTTATCCCAACCGCGGATCACCATCCGCCACTCCCCCGGCGTCCCCAACTCCCCCTGCAAATAAACCGACTCCGGCCGCGCCCCGTTCCCCCCGCCCAACACCAGCGCCGCCCGGTCCTCCCCCTGCGCCTCCTCCATCGCCGCCACCCCGCACAGCCCCCGCAACGTCGGCGCCAAATCCACGTTGGCAAACAGCCAATCCTGCTGCGCACCCGCCGCCAATCGCCCCGGCCACCGCATCACCAACGGCACCCCGGCCGACTCTTCCTGAAACACCCCCGCCCCCTCCACCCCATGGCTCCCCAACATCGCACCGTGGTCCGAAGTAAACACCACCAACGTATCCTCCCCCACCTCCGCCAGCAGCCGCCCCACCCGCGCGTCCATCTCCAGGCACGCCGCCGAATAAGCCGCCAACGCCCGCCGCGCTCCAGCCAACTTCGCCGCCGGCACGTTCTCCCGCACCGCCAACTCCTCGCTGGCCTCCGCCTTCCCCCCACGCCCCGCGCCCAGCGAAACAAACAAAAAATACGGCGCCGTCCGCGCCTTCCGCAAATAAGCCACCGCCAAATCCACGCGCCCGTCCGGCGTGGCGCCATCCGCCCAATACGCATACCCCCGCCGCGTCGCCCCCACCGCGCCGTCCAGGTCCCACTTCCCCACAAACCCCGTCTCATACCCCGCCGTCGCGAACCCATCCGCCAAACACACATACTCCGCCGCCAGCGTCTGCCCGTCCCACGGCACCGACACCGCATGCGGATACCGCCCCGTATGCAGCGACGCCCGCGACGGCCCGCCCGCCGGATTGGCCACGTAGGCCCGCGTAAACGCCACGCCCTCCTCTGCCATGCGCGTCACCGCCGCGCCCGGCCGCTCCTGCCGCCGCCACCCCTCACACAACACAAACAGGACGTTCGGCCTCCGTGGCGCCACCTGGGCCAGCGCGGCGAGGGCAAATTGACGTCTTGTCAGCAACTTCTCATGCTACCTTGGGTTTGA
>CAMATG010000085.1 GCA_945860645.1 Candidatus Sulfopaludibacter sp. SbA3
ACACCAAGCGGATCGCACTGATGGGCGAGTCGGCTGGCGGGCATCTGGTGTCGTGGGCGGGCGCGCGGGGGAAGGGCGACACGAAGGTCGCCGCGGTGGTTTCTTTCTACGGCGTGCATGATTTTAACGCCCGGTCGCGCACGATGGGCGAGATTGGCAAGAACGTCACGCAGTTGCTGGATTTAAAGGGGCCGGGGCCGGAGGCGGAGGAAAAGATGCGTCTGGCTTCGCCCATCACTTTCGTGCATAAGGGCATGCCGCCGTTTCTGATGATTCACGGAACGGCGGACAAGGCGGTGCCTTACGAACAGTCGCCCCAGATGTGCGCGAAGATGAAAGAGGCGGGTGTGCGCTGTGAAGTCTTTACGGTGGAAGGCGCGCCTCACGGCATTGGCCCGTGGGAGAAGACCCCGGATTATCAAAAGTACAAGGAGAAGATGGTCGAGTGGCTACGGCAGACGTTGAAATAGAGCAGTTATCCTCCACGCAGCAGGTGATGGAGCTCGAGAAGCAGTACGTGCTGCAGAACTATGGGCGCTACCCGTTGGCGATCCGCCGGGGGAAGGGCACGTGGTTGTACGATTTCAACGGCAAGCGGTACCTGGACCTGATCAGCGGGATCGGTGTGAATGCGCTGGGCCATGCGCATCCGCGGTTGACGCGCGTCATTCGCGAACAGGCGGGGCTTCTGATTCACTGCTCGAACCTGTACTTTCACGAGTATCAGGGCAAGCTGGCGGAGAAGCTGGCGAAGCACAGCGGGCTGCAACGCACCTTCTTCTGCAACTCCGGCACCGAGGCGATGGAAGGCGCGATGAAGATGATCCGTTCCCACGGGAACGGTGTTTCGTCGAGCAAGATCGAGATCATTGCCCTGGAAAACTCTTTCCACGGGCGAAGCCTGGGCGCCTTGTCGATCACCGGTCAGCCGAAATACCGGAAGGATTTTGAGCCGCTGCTGGCGGGGCCGCGCTGGATTGAGCCGAATGATATGGCGGCATTGGAAGCCTCGGTGAACGACAATACGGCGGCGATTGTGTTGGAAGGTATTCAGGGCGAAGGTGGCATCTATCCGATGTATGCGGAGTTCCTGCGCAAGGCCCGCGAATTGGCGGACAAACACAACGCGTTGCTCGTTTTCGACGCGACGCAGTGCGGCGTGGGCCGGACGGGGACGTGGTTCTCGCACCAGTTGATCGCGCCCGATGTGAATCCGGACGTGATGGTGACTGCGAAGCCTCTGGCTTGCGGTCTGCCGCTGGGCGTGGTGATGTGCAATGAACGTGCGGCGGCCTCGATTCGCCCGGGCATGCATGGCAGCACCTTCGGGGGCGGCGCGCTGGCCTGCCGGGCGGCGCTTGAGTTCATCGACATCATGGAAAACGGGCTGCTGGAACAGGTGGGCCGCGTGGGCGAGTACTTCCGCGCTGGCCTGCGGGACTTGGCGACCAAGCACTCTTTCATCAAGGAAGTCCGCGGCGCGGGTCTGATGATCGGTGTCGAACTTGACCGGCCGGGCAAGAACTACGTGATGCGCGGGATCGAAGAAGGCCTGCTGTTTAATGCCACGCACGAAACGGTTTTGCGCTTTTTGCCTCCGTACATTCTGACGGAGAAGGAAGTGGACCGTGCACTGCGTACGTTGGGCAAGCTGTTCCGTGTCGTGAAAGTGTAATTTGACCGATGAGAATGATTCTCATCTAATAAAAGTATGCATCCTGTGCGTGACGTCCGCATCGAAATGGGTATGGACGTCGAGCACAAAATGCAGTGGTTCCGTAACCGCTGTGTCGAGGCCGGGCTTCCCTGCACACACCAGCGTCAGGTTCTGTACCGGGCGTTGTTGGAGGCAGAGGATCACCCGAGCCCGGAGATGCTTTACGAACGGGTCAAGCGCGACATCCCCAGCGTTTCTCTGGGTACGGTGTATCGCAATATCAAGACTTTTCTCGACAACGGCCTCATTGGTGAGGTGAGCCTGCATCATGGCTCGCTGCGCCTGGAGGCGAACAACGCGCCGCACCACCATCTGGTTTGCCGTTCGTGCCGGACGATGTTTGATCTGCCGGCGGAACAGGTGGAAGATATCCGCCTTCGGGAGTCCCTGCCGAACGGTTTCCGGTTGGAGCGTTTTGTTGTCGAAGCCCACGGCCTTTGCGCCACCTGCGCCGCGCCAAAAGCGCGTCGTACTTTTTCAAAACATAGTTAGGAGACAGCAATCATCATGCTTGGAGTTGGAGATAAGTTCCCCGCCTTTTCCGTTATGGCCACGGTGAGCCTGGAAAAGGGTAAAGAATTCGAGACGATCACGGACGCTAGCTATCCGGGCAAGTGGAAGGTTTACTTCTTCTGGCCGATGGACTTCACGTTTGTGTGCCCGACCGAAATTGCCGCCTTCGGCAAGTTGGCGAAGGACTTCGCCGACCGTGACGCGCAGCTTCTGGGCGGTTCGACCGATTCGGAATTCGTGCACCTCGCCTGGCGCAACAACCACGACGATCTGCGCGGTTTGCCGATCCCGATGCTGGCCGACAAGAAACAGGAACTGGGCAAGGCGCTCGACGTTCTGCACAAGGGCATTGGGATGTACCTCCGCGCCACCTACATCGTGGACCCGGAAGGCACCATCCGTTTTGTGAGCGTCAACGATCTGTCGGTGGGCCGCAATCCGCAGGAAGTTCTGCGCGTTCTGGACGCTTTGCAGACCGACGAACTCTGCCCCTGCAACTGGGAAAAGGGTCAGGCGACGCTGTAAGCTTTCGCGAATCAGGGGCGGGCTTACCGGCCCGCCCTTTCTACAGGAATCCTCATGAATCTCGAACAATTACTTGATACCGTCCCGTCCTACGCCAAGGACCTGAAGCTGAACCTCAGCAATCTTTTGCAGCAGCCCGATCTTTCCAAACAACAAATTTGGGGCTCGGCGTTGACGTCGGCCATCACTTCGCGCAACCCGCAATTGCTGAAGGCGATCACCGCAGCTGCCGCCGAACACCTGAAGCCCGAAGCGATGGAAGCGGCGCGCGCCGCGGCCGCCATCATGGGCATGAACAACATCTACTACCGCTTTCAGCATCTGGCGGAGAACAAAAAGTACGGCACGATTCCGGCGCGTCTGCGCATGAACGTGATTCGCACGCACGGCATTGAGCCGGTCGATTTCGAACTGTTCTGCATTGCCGCCAGCGCCATCAATGGCTGCGGCGTCTGTATCGACTCACACGAGAAAGTGGTTCGCGAAAAGGGCACCGGCGAGGAAGTGATTCTCGGTTGCGTCCGCATCGCCTCTGTCGTTCACGCGCTGGCTACGGTTTTCGACGCGGAACTCAGCGCTTAACGCTTCACGCCGAAGCCAAGATCGAGCAGGCCGCCGCTGATGAACTGCACTGCGAGCGCCGTGAGCAACATGCCCATTAGCCGCGTCATGATGTGGATGCCGGTTTCACCCAGATAGCGGCGCACGCTGTCGGCCGCCTTCAGAACCCAGAAGCAGGCGGCGGCGGTAACCGCCAATGCGGTGAAGATCAGCAGCAACTGCCACCATTCGGGCGTCGGCCCGATCAGCACCATCACGGTGGAGATCGCGCCGGGGCCCGCCAGCATCGGCATGCCGAGCGGGATGATACCGACGTCCTCCTTGTGCGCGCCTTCTTCCGCTTCGCCTGGCGCTTCGTTGGTGCTGGGGCGGCGCGCCTGCACCATGTCGATGCCGATCAGCAACAGGATCAACCCGCCGGCAATGCGGAACGCGGGCATCGTGATGCCCAGCAGTTTGAACACCTGCGCGCCGATCAGGCCAAAGCCCCCGAGCACGAAGAAGCACGTCCACGCGGCGCGCTTGGCCATGCGCCGGCGATGCTCCTGCGTGTGGCCATCGGTCATCACCAGGAACGCCGGAATGGTGGCTACAGGGTCGACCAGAAACAGGATCGACGAGAGCGCGACCGCGAAAAACTGCCACCAGCTGACTACGTCGAAAGGCACCTCTTCATTGTAGTCTCGGTATAATCAACCATTGTTTTCCAATAGCCAGATAACGCCCACACAATGGCGCACGTTGATTGCCGCAATGCTCGGCTGGATGTTAGACGCGCTCGATGTCATGCTCTATTCCTTCGCGCTGCTATCGATGCAGAAGGAGTTCGCACTGACCGGCGCGCAGGCGGGAACGCTGACAACGGTGACGCTGGCGGCGGCCGCAGTGGGAGGGACGCTGGCCGGCGTGCTGGCCGACCGGTTCGGTCGGACGCGCGTCCTGATGGGCTCGATTCTGACGTATTCGATTTTTACGGCGATGATCGCGACGTCCCATTCGTTCGCTGAATTGCTGTTGTGGCGCTCGCTGGTTGGGTTGGGACTGGGCGCGGAGTGGTCCGCCGGTACGGTACTGGTGGCGGAAACGTGGCCAGCGGAGCATCGTGGGAAGGCGATTGGGATTACACAGTCCGGTTGGGCCATCGGCTATCTGGCGGCGGCGGGGTTGGCGGCGTGGATCCTGCCAACGTATGGCTGGCGGCCGCTGTTCGCGATTGGCGCTTTGCCGGCGCTGCTAGTGCTGTGGATCCGGCGAAGCGTGCCCGAACCGGATACCTGGATCCAGTCCGAACGGCTGCCAGTGCGGGAGCGGTTCCGCCAGATTTTTGCGCCGCCGTTGCTGCGATACACGGTAGTCGCAATTGGGATGTCGAGCCTCGTGCTCTTCGCCTATTGGGGCCTGTTTACCTGGGTTCCTGCGTACTTAGCGACGCCTGTGGAGAAGGGTGGCGCGGGGTTGAGTATCGTCAAAAGCTCCGCCTGGATCGCGCCCATGCAGATCGGTGCGCTACTCGGATATCTGCTCTTCGGCCTGCTATCGGACAAGATCGGACGCCGGCCGTCGTTCGCGCTCTTCCTAACGGGCGCAGCCGTGGTGACGATTCTCTACGGGGGCGCCGCGCGCAATCCGCAGACGTTGCTTCTGCTCGGGCCATTGGTCGGATTCTTCGGCCACGGATATTACAGCGCCTTTGGCTCCATTCTCAGTGAGTTGTACCCGTCCACGGTCCGGGCCACCGCGCAGGGGCTCTGCTACAACGGCGGGCGTATCATGAGCGCGTTCGCCCCGGCGGTGATCGGAGCGTTGGCCGATCAGCACGGCCTGGGAACGGCGTTGACGTTAACCGCGGCGTTCTTCCTGGTCGGCGGGTGGCTGGTGTTTGCGCTGCCGGAAACCCGCGGCCGAGCCCTTTACACTTCTTTACCGTCCTGAGGGTGCCATTTGCCCATAGCTCTTCGTCTTGTCTTTCGTGAGCAGAATTTTAATCCTCGCGGTGGCGGCGATCAGCATGTGGGCGCAGGGCCGAATCCTGGGCACCATTACCTCCGCCGACATCGCCAACAGGCAGTTCAGCCTGCAGACCGATCAGGGCGACCTGTACGCCGTGAGGGCGCTGCTGGAGGCGAAAATCCAGCGGATCGCGCCCGGGCAGACCGACTTAACGAAGGCGGAAGCCATTGAGATGGCCACGCTCACAAAAGGCGACCGCGTGCTGGCTCGCGGGCAGCAGGATGCCGCGGCCAAGACGCTGCTGGCAGCCCAGATCGTCGTGATTCCGAAGCAATCGCTGGAATCGCGGGACGCGGCGCGCCAGCAGGAATGGAAGACGTCTTCGATCTCCGGTGTTGTGAAATCGGTGGCGCCGTTGACTGTGCAGTCGAAGGGCAATGCAACCTGGACCATCGATACAGCGGCACTGAAGACAATTCACCTGTACGCGGAAGACTCCTCCAAATTCGCAAACGCCAAGGAGGCACAGCTCGCCGATCTGCAGCCGGGCGACCAGTTGAAAGTGCTGGGCCCGCGCGATGCCGAGGCGAAAACCGTGAAGGCCGCCGAGATCGTCTTCGGACGCTTCTCCACCATGGGCGGCGAGATCAAATCGATCGACGCGGCCAATCAGACGCTGACGGTTTTCGACCTGTCGACGAAGAAGAACATCACGATTCAAGTTTCCCGGGAGGCGCGGATGACGCGTCTGGCCGGGGGACCTGGAGGCGGCTCTCCAGGTGGTGGTCCACGAGGTTCGGCACCCAACGGTCCCCAGGGTGCCGGACCCCGAGGGCCCGGTGGTCCCGGCGGCGGTGGCGGCCCGGATCCAAGCATGTTGCTCGACAGACTTCCCCCGGCCAAGTTCGCCGATCTGCAGACCGGTGACGCCGTAGTCCTCACCATCGGCAAAGCCAAATCTTCCCGCCCCGTGGCGCTTTCCCTCGTCGCCGGGCTGGATTTCCTGCTCCGTGCTCCCGCTCAGCAAGCATCCCAGATGATTGCGAACTGGAACATGGAAGGCGGCTTACAGTAACCCCCCAACAATAACGAGATTATCCCCATGAACTCAGTACTTCGCGTGCTCACGCTATTCGTGTGTCTATTCGCAAGCGCATTCGCCCAGTCGTTTACGGGCGAGGTGCTTGACCCCTCTGGCGCCTCCGTTCCGAACGCCCTCGTAAAGCTCACCGGCGGTGCCGGATTCGCCGGCCAGGCCACCACCGATGGCGACGGTAAATTCACTGTCGGCGCGGTGCTGCCAGGCAAATACACCATGCAGATCACCGCCGCCGGCTTCTCCGTATTTCAGGTTCGCAACATCACCGTCACCGGCGCCGGCTACGCCATCAAAGTGCGACTCGCGATCGCCACCGAAAAGCAGACCGTGGAGGTAACGGACGCCGAAGCCGTCACCACCGATCCCAACTCCTCCGTCGGCGCGATCGTCCTCAAGGGCGAGGACCTCAACATCCTCTCCGACAACCCCGACGACCTGCAAAGCGACCTGCAGGCGCTGGCCGGACCGTCCGCCGGGCCGAACGGCGGCGAGATTTTCATCGACGGCTTCAGCGGCGGCAAGCTGCCGCCAAAAAGTTCCATTCGCGAAGTGCGCGTCAACATGAATCCCTTCTCCGCCGAGTACGACCGGCTCGGATTCGGACGCATCGAAGTGTTCACCAAGCCCGGCTCCGATCGCTACCGCGGCACCGCGAACGTGGGCTTTGGCGACGAGAGTCTAAACTCCCGCAACCCGTTCGCGGCCAACAAAGCCCCCTATCAAACCCGGAGCCTCGGTCTGAATTTCGGCGGACCACTCACGAAGAAATCCTCATTCTTCCTGGATTTCGACCGTCGCGCCGTCGACGAAAACGCCATCGTCAATGCGACGATTCTCGACACCAACCTGCTGGCGACGCCCTTCAATCAGGCCATCGTAACGCCCACCCGCCGCTGGAGTTTCAACCCCCGCGTCGACTACCAATTGAACGCGAAAAACACGCTCGTCGCGCGCTACGGCTACAGCCAGTCCGACAATGAAAATCAGGGCCTGGGCCAGTTCAATCTCTCCTCCCGCGCCTACAACACGACGGATCGCGATCACTCCGTACAGATCACCGAAACGGCCGTGCTCAGCCCGAACACCATCAACGAATCGCGCTTCCAATTCCTGCGCAGCGACACCCGCCAGATCGGCGACATCAGCATCCCGTCAATCTCCGTTCTCGACGCCTTCACCGGCGGTGGCGCGCAGATCGGCGACGCCCGTACGCTTCGCAACTCCATCGAATGGACGAACATCACCTCCATCAACAAGGGCAAGCACCTGTGGAAGTTCGGCGGGCGGCTGCGTTCCAGCTGGCTCGACGACAAGAATCCCAACGGCTTCGGCGGCAGCTTCACGTTCGCCGGCGGCGTAGCCCCGGCTCTCGATAGCAACAATCAGGTCATCGCCGGCTCCCAGGTGGCAATCACCTCGCTCGAACGCTACCGGCGGACGCTCTACTTCCAGCAACAAGGGCTCACCGCGTCGCAGATCCGCGCGCTCGGGGGTGGCGCCTCGCAGTTCTCTCTCACCTCGGGCAACCCATTAGCCAGCGTCACCCAGACCGACTTCGGCGTCTTCTTCGACGATGCCTGGCGGTGGCGTCCGAACCTCACGGTGAACTACGGCCTGCGTTACGAGAACCAGACCAACATCTCTTCCAACATGAACTTCGCACCACGCGCCAGCATCGCCTGGGGCCTCGACGGCAAGGGCAGCAAGCCGGCGAAGACCGTGATGCGGCTTGGCGGCGGCATCTTCTACGACCGATTCCAAGAAACTCTCACCCTACAAGCCCAACGCTTCAACGGCACCAACCAGCTGCAGTACCTGGTGCCCAGCCCGGACTTCTTCCCGAATCTGCCCAGCGCCTCGATGCTCGCCGGATACCAGACTTCATTGACAACCCGGCGCGTCGCGCAGGATCTACAGTCGCCGTATGTGGCGCAGACTGTGATCGGCATCGACCGCCAACTGCCGAAGTCGACGACGCTCTCCGTCAGCTTCGTGCAGACCCGCGGCCTCCACACGTTGCGCATCCGCAACCTCAACGCCCCCACTCCCGGCACCGGCGTACAGCCCCTCGGCAGCGCGGCCGGCAACGTCTACTACTACGACTCCTCCGGCTCCTTCCAGCAACGGCAGTTGATGACGAACTTCAACACCCGCTTCCGCTCGAACGTCATGCTGTTCGGCTTCTACTCCTACGGTCGCGCCAATGGTGACACCGACGGCGCCGGCTCCTTCCCGGCCAATACCTACGACCTCTCCACCGAGTACGGCCGGTCCAGCTTCGACATTCGCCACCGGTTCCTGATGGGTGGCAATCTGCGTGGGAAGTGGGGCGTCTCTCTGAACCCCTTCCTGATGTACTCCACCGGCGGGCCGTTCAATATCACCACCGGCCGAGACAACAACGCCGACTCCGTCTTCAACGATCGCCCGTCCTTCGCCGCCCCCGGAGCCACCGGCCGCGATATCGTCAACAATGCCTACGGCGCGTTCAACCTGAACCCGCAGCCCGGCGAAACTTTGATTCCGCGGAATTATGGCAACGGGCCGGACTCCTTCACCGTCAATCTGCGTATGAGCAAAACGTGGGGCTTCGGCGAAGCCACTACGTCCTCGGCCGATGGTGGCGACCGCGGTGCGTTCAGCGGGGGCCCTCCCGGGGGCGGCCCGATGGGCGGCGGCGGTGGGCCCCGCGGCGGCGGCGGTCCTCGCGGGGGCGGTGGTCCCCGTGGTGGCGGTGGGGCTGCTTCCGGCAAGAAGTACTCACTCACCTTTTCCGCCTCGGCCCGCAACTTGTTCAATCATGTGAACTACGGATCTCCAATCGGCAACCTCACCTCACCCCTCTTCGGCGTATCGAATTCGCTGGGCGGCGGATTCGGCGGCCCCGGTGGAGGAGGCGGTGGCCGTGGTCCCGGCGGCGGTGGAGGAGGAGCAGGGAATCGCCGGATTGACCTTCAGTTGACGCTCTCATTCTAGTCCTCCAACCGAACCCCTATGCACCTGCTGTTAATCGAAGACGACACAGAACTGTGTCGTCTCATGGAAGCCTACTTCGCCGCCCAGGACGTTCGTGTGACCTCAGTCCACGACGGCCCGGGCGGCTTGGCTCGCGCGTTGACGGAGGCGTTCGATCTCGTTCTGCTCGACGTGATGTTGCCAGGCTTCGATGGCTTTTCCCTCCTCCGCCAACTCCGCGCCGCCTCCAATATTCCCGTCATCATGCTGACGGCGCGCACGGCGCCCGCGGACCGCATTCATGGGCTGGAACAGGGCGCCGATGACTATCTGGCCAAGCCCTTCGCGCCCGGCGAATTGCTGGCCCGAATCCGCGCCGTCCTTCGCCGGTCCAACCCATCCACCGGAATGGCCGTGTTGGAGTTGAACGGCGTAAAGCTCTCCGCCTCCACTCGCGAAGTCTGGTGTGACGGCTCGCCGGTGGATCTGACCGGCGCCGAATTCGACATCCTCGAACTGCTGCTGAGGAACGCTGGTCGCACCGTTTCGCGCGACGAGATTGCCACCTCGCTCTATCAACGCGAAGCCACGCCTTATGAGCGCAGCCTCGACGTACACATCTCGAACCTGCGCAAAAAACTAGGAGCCCGCCGCGCCGCCATTCGCACCCTGCGCGGGGCCGGTTACCTCTTCTCACCCGCATGAGATCGCTCTATCTCAAAGTTCTGGTATGGTCGATCGCCACCGTGATGGCGGCCGTGATCGGGCTGTTCATCCACTTGGCCATGATGCCGTCCCGCGGCGGCGGTCCCCCTGTCCAAGGGGGACGAATTCTGGCGGACGTGGCCCGGCAGGCCTACGCCAAGGAAGGCCGCGAGGCTCTGCGGGAATTGGTCCGCGTGGCCGGTGCGGATTCCAATAGCGAGTTCTATGTCACCGATGAGCAGGGCCGGGATCTGATCACAAACGAAGATCGCTCCTCGCTCCTCGCGGAGCGGCCGTCCCCCCGTCGCCGCTTTCCGTTCCCGGTACCGCCGCCCCCGCGAATGGTCCTTGTGGCGCCCTCCTCCGATGGCTCCATTCGCTGGATCACTGTCCTGAAGCTGCCCCCGTCCGGCGGCGCCTCCGCATCGGAAGCGTTCATCTGGATCCTCGCTGCCGTGGCGATTCTCGCGTACCTGTTCACGGTCTATCTCGTCTCCCCGCTCAGGAAACTTGCCGGCGTTGTCGAACGCTTCGGCGCCGGCGATTTAACTGCGCGCGCGCAAACGAAGCGCACCGACGAGCTGGGCAATCTGGCGCGGGCCTTCGATCAAATGGCCGAACGCATCGACACGCTCGTCACCACGGAGCGCCGCCTGCTGCAGGACATCTCTCACGAGCTGCGAACTCCGCTGGCGCGGATGCGCTTCGCCGTGGAGGTGGCCCGCACAGATCCGAATCACGAAGTCGCCTTGGACCGCATCCGGAAAGAGTGCGACCGCCTGGCGCTGTTGACCGATGAACTGCTGGAGATCGGCGTGGCCGATGGCGACCCCGGCGGCCGCCATATGGAGGCGGGGGACCTGGCGGAACTGATCGCCGAAACGGTCGAGGATTCGTCGATGGAAGCCGCAACCCGCGGTGTCCAGCTGGAGCTGCACGGACCTCCTGCGGCCGAACTCAAAATGGATCGGGAACTGCTGCGCCGCGCCGTGGAGAACGTGCTGCGCAACGCCATTCGCTACTCGCCCGATGGCGCCATCATCGGTGTCGAACTCACCGCCGTGCCTAACGGCTGGCAACTGTCGATTCGCGATCGCGGCCCCGGCGTCCCTCCCGAGGCATTAGAGAAAATCTTCCTGCCCTTCTTCCGTGCCGATAGCCACCGCGCCAGAAAGGCGGACTCCGGCGGCGTCGGTCTGGGCCTGGCCATCGCCCGCCGCGCCGCGCAGTGGCACCACGGAACAATGCGGGCGGAGAACGCCGAGCCGGGCCTCCGCGTTCTCCTCCACCTTCCCAGGACTACCGCTTAACAGGAGCCAGCAACTTCTCCAGCAGCCCTTCAAAGCCTCCCGATACGTTCACGGTGCCTACCTTCTCCGTCAACTTCTCGAGAGTCTCCAGCTCCTTCAGCCGGATCAGAATCGGCGACTCCTCCATCAGCCGCGCCGTGTTCAGCAACGACCGCGTCGCCGCCGTCTCCTCGCGCCGCTGAATCAGGTTGGCCTGCGCCCGCTTCTCGGCCGCCACCACCTGGTTCAAGATCTCCCGGATCTCCCCAGGCAGGATGACGTCCTTCAGCGCCATCGTCCCCACTTCCACACCAACAGCCGCCATTTCCTCGCGAATGGCTTCGGCCGAAACGGGTTCGATGTCCACCTTTTCCTGCAACAACTCGTCCAGCGTGCGCCGTCCCAGCGTCCGCCGCACGGCCAACTGCAACAACCGGTACAGCGCCTCGCCGGCGTTCCGCACCGTACGCGCGGCCAGCATCGGATCGGTCACCCGGAATTCGGCCGAAATGTTCACCCGCAGCGTCACCTTGTCCTTCGTCAGGATCTCCTGCGCGTTCACCTCCAGCACCTGCCGGCGCAACTCCACCAACTCCGCCCGCACGTTCCCCAGCGCCGCCCAGAAGGCATGCATACCAGGTCCCACGCTTCGAACGAGCTGGCCGTTGACGAAGATCAGCCCTGCCGATTGTTCCGGCACCATCACGAACTGCACACGAGCGGCAGCGGCGCCGAACCGCGTCAACGCCGGGATCAGCGAAGCCTCCACGGCCGGCTCAGCCACGATGTCGAACTCGCGCACCGTCACCGTGCGGGGCCCGCGCCATACCAGCGCCGACTCACCAGCGTTCAGTACACGAATCAACACGCCATCGCCGAAGACCATCGCGGCGCGGCCCTCGCCCACCACGACGCGCACAAAGTTCTGCTCCACCAATGCCGACGCCGACCGCAGCAATCCGTCCGCCAGCGCGGGCCGCAGCACGGCATCCAGCGTCGATACCACCACTACCTCCAGGCCCCGGCGCAACGAAAACATCCGGTACACCCCGGGCGTCTCCACCGCCTGCAACTGCCCATTCATGAACACCAACGCCCGCTCCATCTCGCGCACAACAATCCGCTTCCAAATCATCTTCCTGTCCTCCTTCCCTTTCTTGAGTTGAGGCCAACCAGTCCGCGTCAAACTCCGCCGTCATAGCGGGCCGAAGCTATAAGCCAACCCACAACCCACATGGGATGGCATGTTCCGCCAGGCGCATAGCTATGCCCCGAATGGCAGCGGCCCAGAAGGCCCCGTTGTTACCGAAACAGTTTTGCTGACTGTTGGTTCATGAAACAGGAATCGAACCTGTAACCCCGGATGTCAATATCCGTGCTCTACCCTTGAGCTATTCATTCATGGTCGGTTAATGCGGTTCTGGCCGCCGGTACGCAGTAGCTGAATCAGCCTGCGCCGCGCAGTGAAACACTGCCGCCTCGGGGCGGCCACATCCGCAATAACACGCTTGCGAGCCACCCTTGGGTGGCAATTCCAAAATGCCGCGTCAGACGCGCGGCGAACTACCCTGTCTGGGACAAGTTAGCCACGCGAACTGATGTGTATGTAAGTCAGAGTTCGTGTGAATCATCAATATGTCGTTCCTGCGACTCAGTCAGAGTAACATGCGAAAAGCACCACATGCAAGAGGTGTTTGTGTTTTCATTAGCCTCTTCGCAAAAAAGAATCATCCCCGGTTTTCGATGCCCATGCCCGCAACAACTCCCGGTGGTCCTCCAGAATGGTCCCCGCCCGCGGCGCCAGGTTGAACGTCTCCCCCGGATCCGCTTCCAAATCGAACAACTGCTCCGGGCGTGCACCGGAGTTGAAGCGGACGTACTTGTACCGCCGTGTCCGAATCATGCGCCCCTCCCGCCCCGCATCGCCATAGCGCAGTTGACTGGCCACAAATGGCCGCGCGAATGGCGCCGTCAGGTTGACCCCGCGCATATCGCCCGGCGCTGAAATACCAGCCACCGCGTACAGCGTCGGCACAATATCGGTCAGAGTCGCCAACGAATCATTGACGCCAGCCGCAATCCCCGGTCCCGCCAGAAAAAACGGCACCCGCAAAGACTCTTCGTAGAA
>CAMATG010000086.1 GCA_945860645.1 Candidatus Sulfopaludibacter sp. SbA3
CGCTCTGCGCGCCGAACTCGAAAGCCGCATCCCGGAGCTCGAAGCAAAAGGCTTCAGCTCGCAAGCGGAAGCCGTCCGCCAGATCGTCGCCAATTTCGCCGCGCATCACCGGAATCTGGAAGAGTTGGAACAGCACCTCAGCGCCATCGAAGAGAAGATTCTGGCGCAAGCCCGAGCCGCGCAAACAGAGGCCGAACTCCTTGCCGCCCGCCAGGATCTGGAAGGCGAATTACGCCCTCATCGCAGCCGTTTATCGGCCCCCGAACTGGCCATGCTCGAGAAGAGTTTTCTCGATCGCCGGCTCTTCGACCGGCTCGGCGTCCGGCGACTAAGTCTCTTCTTCCTCCTATAGCCCGCGCGTTTGTTTGATAATAGGAAATTGACCTGCAACATAAGCCCGTCCAGATCATCTATAGTGGTGATCCATGTCCAAGTCGAAAACAATCAACTCGACAGGTAATCAGGAGACTCCCATTTCCAAGTCCAACCCGGCAAAAGCGGGCTCACCCGACAACCAGCTGACTTCCTTCGAGAAGGCCATGAAGCTCTTCCATAAACGGGAGTTTCAACCCGCGCTGCCGCTCTTTGATGAGGCCGGCAAGGGTGCCGACGTTTCCATCGCGCACGCGGCCCAGTTGCACGCGCGAATGTGTCGCCAGCGGCTGGAAAAAGATTCGCCGCAGTTGAAGACGTCGGAGGATAACTACGCCTACGGCCTCGCCCTCGCCAACCGGCGGGAACTTACCGGCGCCGAACAGTATCTCAACCGGGCGTTGCAACTGGCGCCGCGCGCCGATCATATCCTCTACACGCTCGCCCTCGTAAAGGGCCTGCAGGGTGATCTCGCCGCCGCCGCGGGCTTCCTTGCACGCGCCATCGAGATCCAACCCGCCAATCGCTCCACCGCGCGCACCGACCCCGATTTCCGCGAACTGCTTCACCACCAACCCATTCGCGAAATTGTCTTCTAACGCCAAGCCCTCAATGCCTGGATCCGACGCCCTTCGCAGGCCTCTCCGCATCGTCGCCATCGGTGGCGGCACTGGCCTGTCGACGCTCCTGCAGGGCCTCAAGGTCTGGGCCGGCCCGGTCCGGCCCACCGTAGCCATCACCGCCATCGTCACCGTTACCGACGACGGCGGCAGCTCCGGCCGTCTCCGTCGCGACTTCTCCGTTCTCCCCCCCGGCGACATTCGCGCCTGCATGGTCGCCCTCTCCCAGGACGAAGCCCTGCTCAGCCGGATGTTCCAATACCGCTTCAAAGAAGGGCGCGGACTCAAAGGCCACAGCTTCGGCAATCTCTTCCTCACCGCGCTCACCGACATCACCGGCGACTTCGCCCACGCCGTCCGACTGGCCTCCGAAATTCTCGCCTCCCGCGGCGACATCATCCCCTCCACCGCCGCCAACGTCGTCCTCGAAGCCCAACTCACCGACGGTCGCATCCTCAAAGGCGAAAGCACCATCAGCAAGAGCCGTGCGCCCATCGACACCATCCGCATCATCCCCGCCTCCCCGCAGCCCTTCCCCGAAACCCTCGAAGCCATTCGCGACGCCGACCTCATCACCCTCGGCCCCGGCTCACTCTTCACCAGCGTCATTCCCAATCTCCTCATCCGCTCCATCCCCCGCGAAATCATGCGCTCCCAGGGCGTCCGCTGCTACATCACCAACCTCATGGGCCAGCCCGGCGAAACCGTCAATTTCACCGCCTCCGACCACGTCGCCGCCATTCTCAAACACTGCGGCGTCGCCAAGAAAAGCGCCCGCCGCCTGCTCGACTACGTCGTCGTCAACAAAGCGCCCATCAGCAACGCCGCCCTCCGCCGCTACGCCGAACAGAAGGCGCTCCCCGTCGCCGTCGACATGGAAAAACTCCACGCCATGGGCCTCCGTGTCCTCGAATCCGACATCGCCGACCGCGGCCCCAAAATCCGCCACAGTCCCGAACGTACCGCCCAGCTCGTCATAAAGCTCGCCCGCCTCGGCCGCCGTCGCCGTCAACTCATGGCCCGCGCCGCTGCGCAATCATAGGATTTAGCCAACATGTCTTCTTCTCTCTCCGTTGTCATTCTCGCGGCCGGCTTCGGCACGCGCATGAAATCGCATACCACCAAGGTGCTGCACCGCGCTGGCGGCTTCCCCCTCGTTGAACATGTCGTGCGAACCGCGTTGACCATCGCCACCGCGGACCGCATCGTCACCGTCGTCGGCCACCAGGCCGATCGCGTCGCCGCCGCCGTCACGCCCTACGGCGTCAAAACCGCGCTGCAGGACGTCCCCCGCGGCACCGGCCACGCCCTCCGCTGCGCCCGCGAAGCCGCCCCCGCCGATGGCCACCTCGTCGTTCTCTATGGCGACGTCCCGCTGCTCTCCGAGGCCACTCTCGCCCGCCTCATCATGCAGCACACGGCCAACAACGCCGCCGCCACCGTGCTCACCGCCGTCCTCGATGACCCTGCCGCTTACGGCCGCATCATCCGCGGTTCCGATGGCGGCGTCGAAGCCATCGTCGAGTTCAAAGCCGCCTCCGATGCCCAACGCGCCGTCAAGGAAATCAACTCCGGCATCTACTGCTTCAACGCCCCGCTCCTCTGGCAACACATCGATTCCATCACCACCAACAACCCCGCCGGCGAGTTCTACCTCACCGACATGGTCGAAATCCTCCGC
The DNA here is from genome assembly GCA_945860645.1 of Candidatus Sulfopaludibacter sp. SbA3. Classification (GTDB taxonomy): domain Bacteria; phylum Acidobacteriota; class Terriglobia; order Bryobacterales; family Bryobacteraceae. The sequence goes on from CAMATG010000086.1 coordinate 2,674, forward strand.
GCCCACGGCCACCGCGTCGACGGCCAGATCATGGCCGACTCCTCCGAACTCCTCGGCATCAACACCAAGGTCGAACTCGCCGAAGTCGATCGCCTCTTCCGCCTCCGCAAAGCCACCCAGCTCATGCTCGATGGCGTCACCATCGAACGCCCCGAAACCGTCACCATCGATCTCGACGTCACAATCGCCGCCGACACCGTCATCGAGCCCAACACCCGCATCCTCGGCAACACCACCATCGGCGCCAACGCCCGCATCGGCGCCGGTTCAGTCATCACCAATTCCACCATCGCCGACGGCGTCCAAATCGAGCCCTACTGCGTCATCGCCGACACCGAAATCGGCGAAGCCGCCCACGTCGGCCCCTTCGCCCGCCTCCGTATGAACAACCGCGTCGGAGCCAACGTCCACATCGGCAACTTCGTCGAACTCAAGAAGACCGTCATGGGCGACGGCGCCAAAGCCAACCACCTGGCCTATCTCGGTGACTCCTCCATCGGCGCCAAGACCAACATCGGCGCCGGCACCATCACCTGTAACTACGATGGCAAGCTGAAGCACCCCACCACCATCGGCTCGGGCGTCTTCGTCGGCAGTAACTCCACCCTCGTCGCCCCGGTCACGCTGGAAGACGGCAGCTACATCGCCGCCGGCTCAGTGATCACGGACCAGGTCCCCTCCGGCGCCCTCGCCATCGCCCGCGGCCGCCAATCGAACAAGGACGGCTGGGTAGCTAAGAAAAAGGGGAGCTAGTCCCGGCGGGCCAAAGCCAGATCACGCAAAACCCGAAGCGCGGGGAAAGCGAGCCGCGAACTGGACGCGCTCTCCGCAACCCGCGCTCCGCGGCACGGCAACCCACATCTGTTCTTGCTCGCGGTTAGTCCCGCGAATCGCGCTCCAATTCACGCAGCGCCCGGTCGGCTTCCCGGCGCAGCCGGTCCGCCTCCCGCCGAGCCTCATCCGCCGCGCGTCGCGCATCGTCGGCCGCTCGCCGGGCATCCCGGTGCACGTCCCGCATTGCGTCGCGCATGTCGTCACGCAACTCGTACTTCGCCCGACGCGCCTCGTCCCGGGCCCGGCGCATGTCTTCTCCCGCGTCGCGCATTGCCTCCCGCACATCGCGCCCCGCTCCCCGCATCGCCTCGCGGACCTCCCGGCCCGCCTTGCGCAATTCGTCCCTAACCTCGTGCCGCTCACTATGGGAGCAGGCACTTGTACCGATCACCAAAAGCAGTATGCCAACGGAAATCCGCATCATCACACACCCCTACGTAGCAACCCCGCCAAATGTTCCCAGGAAATTACAAAACCAGCATCGGATGATACAAATTCGGAATCACCATCTCCCCAATCGCCACCAACTCCCCCGCCTCATCCACCGCCCGCACAAACGGCGCCCCATTCCGCACCCGGAACGGCGACACCCGGAAATCCCGTCCCTGCCGAATGCTAACGACCGTCCCCACGTCCACCCGCTCCAACGGAAAGTCCGGCAACAAATCCACCGCCGGCACCACCGCCTCGTCGAACCGCCCCTCCCCGGCCATCACCGCCAACTCGTCCAACGTCCTCGCCTGCTCAATCGTAAACACCCCGGCCCGCGTCCGCCGCAACGCGCACAAATGCGCCCCGCAACCCAACGCCAGCCCCAACTCGTGCGCAATGCTCCGCACGTAGGTGCCCGACGAACAGTGCACCCGCAACTTCGCCTCCGCCCCGTCACACCCCAGCATCTCCAGCGAAAACACCGTCACCGGCACCGCCGCCAGCTCCACCGGCTTGTTCTTCCGTTCCAACTTGTACGCCGGCACGCCGTCAATCTTCTTCGCCGAAACCGGCGGCGGCGTCTGCATCAGCTCCCCGCGAAACGCGTCCAGCGCCCGCTCTAACGCCGCGGCGTCCAAAACAACGGAAACCGCCTCCGACGTCGCATACCCCTCGGAGTCGTACGTATTGGTCGAAAACCCAAACCGCACCGTCGCCTCGTACACCTTATCGGCCTTCATCATGAACTGCGAAAGCCGCGTCGCCCGGTTCAGCACCAGCGGCAAGACGCCCGTCGCCAAAGGGTCCAGCGTCCCCAAATGTCCTACCCGGCGTGTCGCGGCTATGCGCCGCATCTTCCCTACTACGTCGTGAGAAGTCCACGCACTGGGCTTATCAACGACAATGACTCCGTCCATCTCCTACCAGCGTAGCAGCCCCGCCCCCAAAATCAGAAAAGCGAAGACAAACCCAGCGGAACGATTCCGCCCCGCCACTCGTCTCTCCAGGCATGCGAGCCCTCGCACTCCTGGCCGTCTCCACCCTCTCCGCCGAAACCGCCGCCGAAATCATGGCCAAGGCCGCCGCCAACATGGAACGCGCCGCCGCCGAACGCAGCCAGTACGTCTACGAACAAACCATCCGCTCCACCGCCCGCCGCACCGACGGTAAACTGGCCCAGCAGGAATCCCGCACTTACCGCGTAGCCCCGGGCCCCCAAACATCCGAAAAGAAGCTCATCGCCGTCGAAGGGGAGATCCACAAAGGGAAACAGATTCGCCGCTACCAGGGGACCGACACTCGCCCCACGCAAGGCGGCATCGACGACGCTCTGGTCCGCTCCCTCGCCGACAATCTCATCAACGATAAAGACTCCCGCGACGGCATGCCCGCCAGCCTCTTCCCCCTCACCGCTAAGGCCCTCCCCACCTACAACTTCACCCTCATCGAAACGAAACCCTACAAGGGCCGCCTCACCCACCACATCGCCTTCGAACCCCGAAAAGGGGCCGACGGTGACCCATGGAAAGGGGACGCCTTCATCGACGCCCTGGAATACCAACCCGTCCAAATCGCCACCGATCTCGATTTCAAGATGCCCTTCCTCGTCCGCACCATGCTCGGCACCAACCTCCGCCAAACCGGTTTCAACATCACCTACCACCGCGTCGCCGAAAACGTCTGGTTCCCCGTCTCCTACGGCACGGAGTTCCGCCTCGACGTCCTGTTCGGCTACAAACGGGTCGTCACCATGGCCCTTACCAGCTCCGGTTTCCAACGCGCCGCGGCGGACTCCACCATCCACTTTCAATGATTCCACCACCGCCATAGCCCCAGCCCGTAAACTGGAATAAGTGCAGGCCGACGAACCCAAAGGCAAACTCTACGACGGCCAAATGCTACGGCGCCTCGCCGTCTACCTCAAGCCCTACAAAGCCAGCGTCGCCGGTACCCTCGTCCTCGTCACCCTCCACGGCCTCTTCGATTCCCTCGGCCCCCTCCTCACCCGCTACGCCGTCGATCGCTACTTCACCCACTCCCCCGTTTCCAATCTCCCCTTCGCTCTCCCCGCCGATCCCTACAACGGCCTGACAATCCTCACCATCGCCTACCTAACGGTAGTCATCCTCACCCTGCTGAGCGAGTTCGGCATGACCCTCCTCATGAACCGCACCGCCCAACACGCCATGTTCGATCTCCGGCGCGACCTCTTCACCCACCTCCACCGCCTCGACATCGCCTACTTCGACCGCAACCCCATCGGCCGCATCGTCACCCGCGTCACCAGCGATGTCGACATGCTCAACGAGCTCTTCTCCTCCGGCTTCGTCGCCATCCTCGGCGACCTGCTCATGCTCCTATGGCTCCTCGCCATCCTGCTCTCCTTAAGCCCCGGCATGACGCTCATCGTCCTCGCCGCCACCCCCCTCGTCTTCGCCGCCACCATGCGCTTCCGCACCGAAGTCGCCAGCTCCAACCGCCGCATCCGCACCGCCGTCGCCGCCATCAACTCCTTCCTCCAGGAACACATCAACGGCATCGCCATCGTCCAGCTCTTCAACCGCGAAGCCCGCTCCCGCTCCGATTTCGCTCGTATCAACCGCGAACACACCGACGCCTACAAGGACTCCATTCACGCCTACGGCTGGTTCTACCCCATCGTCGAATTCCTCGGCATGATCACCCTCGCCGCCCTCCTCGTCTACGGCGGCGTCTCCATCCCCGCCGGCACCGCCTCCCTCGGTACCGTCGTCGCGTTTTTCCAATACGCCATCCGCTTCTTCCGCCCCATCCAGGATCTCAGTGAGAAATACAACGTGCTCCAGGCCGCCTCCGCCGCCAGTGAGCGCATTTTCCAGCTCCTGGACACTGTCCCGGCCATTCAGCCCCCCGCAACGCCTCAGGCGGTTCCCCAGGACACCACCATTACCTTTGAAAATGTCTGGTTCGCCTACAAGGATGAAGAGTGGATCCTCCGCGACATCAGCTTCACCATCCGCCCCGGGGAAACCGTCGCCATCGTCGGCCACACCGGCGCCGGCAAAACCACGCTGACCAATCTCCTCCTCCGCTTTTACGACATCCAGCGCGGCTCCATCAAACTCGGCGGCATCGATATCCGCCAGTTCCGCCCCGAAGACCTCCGCGCCCTCTTCGCCATCGTCCTCCAGGACCCCTGGCTCTTCACCGGCGATATCCGTTCCAACATCACCCTCGGCACCCCAGGCCTCTCCGAAGCCCAAATCCGCCAAGCCGCCGAACGCGTCAATCTCCTGCCCTTCATCGATCAACTTCCCAGCGGCCTCTCCGAACCGGTCGCTGAACGCGGCGCCAACTTCTCCACCGGCCAGAAACAGCTCATCAGCTTCGCCCGCGCTCTCGTCCACGAACCCAGCGTGCTCATCCTCGATGAAGCCACCTCCAGCGTCGATACCGATACCGAACTCCGCATCCGCGACGCCCAGCGCGAACTCCTCGCCGGACGCACCGCCATCGTCATCGCCCACCGCCTTTCCACCATCCAATCAGCCACCCGCATCATGGCCCTCCACAAGGGGCAGCTCATCGAATCCGGCTCCCACGCCGAGCTCATCGCCCTCGGCGGCATCTACTGGCGCCTCTACGAACTCCAATACGCGCAGCCGGCAACAATCTCCCCGCTCCCCTTGCCTGAGCCCTCGCCCTCCTAGCCCCCACGCCAACCACCCACTATCAGTTTTCCTAATACAGGGACAGCCACCCTTGTCCCAAATCTATGATTTTCCATAGATCAACCCGCCCAAACGTGTCCCCAAAAAGCAAACGGCCCCAGGGTATCCCCCAGGGCCGTCGCGCGTTCCAACCAATCGAACTACAGCGTCCAGTTCGCCGCCGTCAACCAACCGGTTCCCAGGCCACCGTTGTCGATAACCCAAACCAGCAGGCTCTTGGCGCCCGTCGTGTACGTTCCCTGACGCGTGATGTTCAGGTTCAGAACCACGTCGGTGCCCGATCCGGTCACCGTCGTCGCCGCACCGTTAATCCGGCACTGACTGTTCTGCACAGTGCCCGCCGTGCCCACCGTAAAGGAGGTCAACGCCGTCAGCGCGTCGTTGTACAGGAACACCGAATTGCTCGCCCGGTCGTAGAACCCGTGGCAGGTATTCGCCGGCACCGTCGCGTCCGTGTGCACCTGGAAGTAGAAGCGGTTGATGTCGCTAAACCCGTTCGCGTCACGTCCGGTCAACGAGAAGGTCTGCGTCGCTGCCGCCGAACTGGTCGGCGAAACCACCGGCAACGTCGGAGCCACCGGCGCCGAGGAACCGTTCCACGTGCTGGCCAACTGCCAGCCCGTTCCCGTCCCGGCGTTGTCGAGCGTCCAGGTATAAAGCTTCTGCTGCCCTGCGCCGTACGAACCCAGCAGGCTCATTGTCATCGTCACCGTCAGGTCCGTGCCCGATCCGGTCACCGACGACGTCGCGCCGTTAATCGAACACTGCCCGTTGGCCAACGTACCAGCCACGCCCGGCGTCAACGGCCCCTGCAGAACCGTCAGCGCATCGTTGTACAGGTAGAAGGCGCCCGTCGCCCGGTCGTAGAAGCCGTGGCAGCTGTTCACCGGCACCGTCGCCGTCGTGTTCACCACAAAGTACATCCGCGAAATGTCGGAGAAGCCGTTGCCGTCACGCGCAACCAGCGCGAACGTCTGCGGCGAACCCGATGGATTGGCCGGCGTACCGGAAACAAACGTCGGCGCCACCGGCGCTCCCGCGTTGCCCCACGTTCCGGTCTGCACCCAGCCCGTCCCGTTGGCTTCCTTGTCTACAGCCCAGATGTAGATGTTCTGCGTCGAGGTCGCATAGCTCCCCAACAGGCTCATCCCCAGGTTGAACACCACGTCGGTGCCCGCTCCGGAAACCAGCGAAGAGGTCAGCCCGTTCACCGAACACTGGCTGTTGCTCAACGATCCCGAAGTGCCCAGCGTCAACGGGCCCTGCAACACCGAATAGTCGTTGTTGTACAAGTACAGTCCGTTCGTCGCCCGGTCGTAGAACCCGTGGCAGCTGTTCACCGGCACCGTCGCCGTCGTGTTCACCAGGAAGTACACCCGGTCCAGATTCGCCGAACCGTTGTTATCCCGCACCGTGAAGGTGAAGGTTTGCGGAGACGTCGTCGGATTCGTCGGCGTCCCGGAGACAACCGTCGGAGCCTGGCTCCCAACCGCCGCGCCCAGAACCCACGATCCCGTCTGCACCCAGCCCGTTCCCAGGTTCTGCTTGTCCAACGCCCAGAAATAAACCTTCTCGGTCGTCGTCGCATACAGCCCCTGCATTGTCATCCGCATGTTCAGGGTCGTATCCGTACCAGCTTCGGCCGCAACGCCCGAACCAGTCCCGTACAGAATGCACTGGCTATTCTGCAGAGTGCCGGCCGAACCAGCCGTCAGCGGTCCCTGCAACACCGTCAACGCGTCGTTGTAGAGGTAGAAGTTGTTCTCGCCGCGATCGTAGAAGCCGTGGCAGGTGTTCTGCGGAATCGTCGCCGACGTGTTGATCAGGAAGTAAACACGCGCGAAATTCCCGAACCCGTCCCCGTCGCGAAGCGTCAACGCCAACGTCTGCGTCGTCGTCGTCGGGTTCGAAGGAACCATGCCAACAACCAACGGCGTCGCGCCAACACCGGGAATCGTTGATACGCCAGACTGCCGGTTCACCACCACGATGTCCACACGCCCGTCGCCATTGAAGTCACCCGTCGCCACAGCCATCGGCGTCGAATTCCCTGTGATCGGGCTGCCGCTTGCCGCCGTGAAACCGCCGGCGCCATTGCCCTGCAATACACTCACAGAATTTCCCGCGGTATTGGCCACCGCCAGGTCCAACTTGCCGTCACCGTTGTAATCCAGAATCGTAATCCAGCGAGGTGTCGAACCCACCGTGATCGGGCTGCTCGCCGAGGTCGTGAAACCGCCGGTCCCATTCCCAATCAGCAACGAAATCGACGATACCGCGAAGTTCGCCACAGCCAGATCCAGCTTGCCGTCCCCGTTAAAATCGCCCGCCTCGATGCCGAAAGGCGTCCCGCCTACCGTGATCGGGCTGCCGGCGGAGGTCGCAAAACCACCCAGACCGTCACCCAGACGAATCAGCACATTTTCATTCGTAAAGCTGGTAACAGCCAGATCCAACTTCCCGTCTCCGTTATAGTCTCCGATCGCAACACTGCCCACCTGGCCACCCAAAACAACCGGGCTTCCCGCCGCCGCGCTGAATCCGCCGCTTCCGTTCCCCAGCAGGACACCAATCGAGCCGCCCAAGAAGTTAGCCGAGAGAATGTCCACGTTACCATCGTTGTTGACGTCCGCCGATTTCAATACGCCTGGGCTGCCAGGCATCGCCAGCGTCGTCGCCGCGCCAAACGTCCCATTGCCATTTCCCAGCATAATAGCGACCGTCTCACTCCCCTGGTTGGCAACCGCCAGATCGCGCTTCCCGTCGCCATTGAAATCGGCGATCAGAACCGCGCTCGGCTGGACGCCACCGAAGATCGGGCTCCCGCTGGCCTGCGTAAATCCGCCGGTCCCATTCGCCAAAAGCACCGTTACAGTGCGATTCGTGTAATTCGCCGTCACAACGTCCGCACGGCCGTCACCATTCAAATCCCCGGTCGCGATTGCCAACGGATCGCCCGTAACCGTCGTCGTCGCTCCGCCCGTCGGGGAAAACGCCAGCGCAGGCGTCACGTTCACGGCCAGCGTCACGTTCGCCGAAAGGCTCGCGCTGAAGTTCACGTCTCCCAGATAGTACGCACGCAGGCTCCGCGCGCCGCCTTCCAGCAACGTCGTCGTCAAAGTCGCCGTGGTCCCGCTCAACGTCGCCGTGCCAATCACCATCGCGCCGTCGTAGAAGGTTACCTTCCCCGTGCCGCCCGCCGGCGAAACCGTCGCCGTCAGGACCACGGCCTGGCCGAAGCCAACCGATCCCGCCGGGCTCGTCGCCAGCGTCGTCGTCGTTCCCGTAATCGCCCGGTTCGTCCCGTTCGCCGCGAACTTCACCAACACCGCGTCCGTCCCGCCCTGCAACTGCGCCAGCGGACCCACGCCCAACCCGGCCGCTTCCGTCCAACCTGCCAGATAGATGTCGCCCGCCGCCGTCACAGCCACGCCGTTCATCGCGTCGCGCGCCGCCGTACCGGCAAATTCCGTCTCCACCACTTCCCCGGCGCCGTTCAACTTCACCAGGAACCCGTCCCGGTCGCCGTGCCAACCCCGTGCCCGGGCGAAGTCCGAAGAACTCGTCCAACCGGCCACGTACAGGTTACCCATCCCGTCTAGCGCAATCGAGCGCCCTTCCTGCTCCAGCACCCCGCCCAGCGACACGGCATAAACCAACCCGTCACCAGTCGGCGAAACCTTCGCCACCATCGCATTCGTGCCGGTCACATACGCCGAGCCCATCCCGTCAATCGCCACCGCGTTCGCCGCGAAGCCCAGGTCCAGCGTGTAGTCGAACATCCCGCCGTCGGCCGTCAACCGGCCCACCGAGTTGCCGAACGCCACATACGCCGCGCCGTTGCGGTCAACTGCCAGCCCCTGCACCATCCCGGCGACTTTGGCCGTATACACGACCTCAAATCCCGCGTACTTCGTCACAAATCCGTCGCCGGCCGCATACACCGCGCCGCCCTGGTCAACCGCGATCGCGCGCACGCCAGCCACTTCCAGGCTCCGCTCCACGCGCCCGTCTTCGCCGTTCAGTTTCGCCAGGAAACCCGCGCCGCCGGCCCAAACCGACCCGCGCGAATCCACCGCGATCGATTCCGCCGACGCCCCATCCAAATAGGCCGTCCACAGAACTTCCGTTCCGTCAGCTTTCGTCTTACTGACGAATGCGGACTTCTTTCCCGCCTCGCGGGTCATTGAACCCGCCACATAGGCGTTTCCTTCGCCATCCACCGCTACGGCGTTGGCCACGTCGGCCGCCGATCCGCCAAAATACACGGCGCTGCGATGCCGTTCCGACGCCGAAAAGGACGGTATCGAAACTAGGAGTGTGAGTAGAGTGAGTATTCGGTACGACATATGTACTCGTCCATTATATGGATTCCGCCCCCCAATAGGAAACGAAGCGTCAACGTACTACGTTCTACTCCCCCTGACTACCTTCCGCTCCTAACTTCCTGGCTATTCCCCCGTCTCTCAGTCATAACTCATGCCGCGCTACCCTGAAATCGTGCGCCCGTTTCTCCTTCTCACCGTCGCTATCACCGCCTTCGCCGCCACCAACGACGAACGCCGCACCGCGCACCCCAAAGTCTTCGCCCTCACCGATCTCGCCCGCTCCGCTCCCCCCGAATTCGCCGCCCGCGGCCTCCTCCAATTGCTCGATTCCCAAGCCATCCCCACCCCCGACTGGCGACAGGACGTCGCCCGCGAAGTCCTCACCCTCGCCCAATCCGCCCGCCACCCCGTCCGCAAACGCCTCGCCCCCGGCCTCACCGCCACCGATAACCGCGCCATGCTCTGGAACGTGGCCTACAATCTAGGCCTCGACAACCTCTCCCTCTCCCTCCGCGCCATCGCCCACCTCGGCCGCCACAACCCCGACGCCGCCCGCGAAGCCTTCGCCCAACTTCCCCGCCCCTCCATCGCCAATCCAGCCTGTCCCGACCCGCTCATCCCCGACATCACCGCCTACTACACCACCGCCGCCACCCTCAAAGCCAATCCCCTGCCCCTGATTGAGTCCCTCCAAACCCACGCCGAACTCGCCCCCGCCCTCGAACTCATCTTCCAAAACGCCACCGCCAACGAGGAACTCGACACCCTCTCCGGCGCCCTCGCCCAGAAACTCCGCACCCTCCCCGCCTCCGATCGCGCCTTCAACGCCGCCCTCTTCGACACGCCCCAGAAACTCGCTCATCTCCACCGCGCCCTTACCGCCCGCGAACGCCCCACCGGCCCGCTCGCCGACGCCTGGCGCGCCTGGATGCAGACCGGCCTCGAAGCCCCCGCCTGCCAGGAAACCCGCAACGCCGGCCCCCAACAGCAGGCCCGCCACGACGCCTTCGATCTCTTCAACACCACCCTCCCCCAACCCCTCCCCCCCGAACTGCTCAAACCCACCGGCGAATCCGTCCCGACAAACTTCGAACCCTTCGCCGACAACGACGCCACCCGCGAACAATCCCGCCAATTCCGCCAGCTCCTCTTCGGCAACCAAAGCCGCGGCCTCTCTAACGCCGAAAAGGACACTCCCGAATGGCGCGAGCAACTCCAGAAACACATCCAGTCCATTGAAGGCCGCACCCGCGCCTCGGGCGAGTCAGACATCGAGTACTTCTACCGCCAGGCCCAACTCTGGGCCGGCGTGCTAATGGTTTCCCCGGCCGGTCCCACCCGCGACCGCGCCCTCCAGCAATTCCTCTCGTTCCTACTCGCAAACGCCCCCCACATCGATCCCATCATTTGGTTCTCC
>CAMATG010000087.1 GCA_945860645.1 Candidatus Sulfopaludibacter sp. SbA3
TGATAGCCGATGGCGAGGGGCATGGGTTCCTTGGCGTTGTTGGTGACTTCGGTGCGGACTTCGAGGATGCCGTTTTCGAGATGATAGGTCATTTCGATGACGTGGGGGAAGGGGAATTGGGCCATCCATTCGGGGCGGCGGGCGACGTCGAGACGGCTGGTGAGTTCGGCGCCTTTTGCGTCGGCGTGGAGGCGGGTGATTTGCCAGTCCGCGGCGAGCGTGAGGAAGCCGTGGATGGGGTGATCGTGTCCGTCGAAGTGGATGTTCTTGAGCGACCGGTCGAAGGGGTAGCGGCGGCCGTTGGCGTAGAAGGCGGGCTCGTCGAGGCGGTCGGCGAAGGGGGCGAGGAGAGGGATGCCGCCCATTTGGGGTTTCTGGCGGAAGGCGGCGAGGGAGGGGGCGGGGAAGTGGAGAACGTTGTGACCGTTGACGAGCATTTCGTAGGCGATATTGCCGAAGGTGGGGAGAATGGAGACGGTGGTTTTGTGGCGGGCGTCGGTGAGGCGGACGGTTTCGATGCCGTCGATGGATTGGCGGGTGACGGTGTAGTTTTGGGGGAGGGCGGGGAGAGCGAGGAGTAGTACAAAGAGCGGGCGCATGATTGATGATGCCAAAGAAAAACCCCGGAGGCGCGGGGCGCTTCCGGGGTTTTTCGGGTGTTGGGGGGATTAGCTGGCGTTGCGCTTGCGGGCAAAGGCCAGGACGCCGATGAGGGCGCCGCCGACGAGCGAGACGGTGCCGGGTTCGGGAACGCCGGTGCTGGGCGTGTTGGCGTCGAGGGTGAGGTAGAGGTTGCCTTCGCCCTTCACCGCGGGGCCGGTCACGAAACCGGAACCGTTGTTGACGACGAAGGCGGCGTCGTCACTGGAGCCGGGCGTGGGCGAGGTGTAGGCGTTCAGGCCGAGGTCGACATTGCCGGTGACATTGCTGATGCCGACGATGAACACCAGACTGTCCGGCACCAGGAGATTGAGGTTGGTGAAGGTGACGTTGAAGAGGTCCGCGCCGGGGATGGCGATGTTGTCGACGAAGTACGGGCCGCCGATCGGCGCGCCGGCGGGCGAGCCCGCCTCGTAGAAATTCATCGTGGCGGTGAAGGTCCCGATTGCGTCGAAATTGTTGTAGAACTGCACGGTGGCGCTGTTCAGCAACCGATCCGTTCCGCCGAGGGTGATGGAGTCACCGATGCCCGCGAAGGGGCCGGCATTGTAGAAGTAGGTTCGCAGCGTGTCTGTTGCCGTGTTGTTGTAGACGATGGTGGCGGCGGGGCTGGCGCCAGCTCCGATGAAGGCCAGTGCAAGTGTGGCTAAAAGTGGGGATTTCATATGTTTTTATTCCTCCGAATCGCTGCTCCATTATCGACGACCGGCGCTTTTCGGGCAAATGAACATTGGCTTACAGCGTCCGGGGGGTAATGGCCCTAGGGCCCGTGCTGATAGACTCAGGACGGCCTAACCAATGATTACCGACCTATCCGTTCAACAAGAGATTGAAAAAGAGCTGCAGTGGGACGCGGGGGTGAACCCGAACCACATCGCGGTTTTGGTGAAGAACGGGGAGGCGACACTAGCCGGGGATGTGGACAGCTATTGGGAGAAGTGCGAGGCGGAGCGGGCGGCGTGGCGCGTGGCGCACGTGCGGAAAGTGGTGAACCATCTGCGCGTGGAGTTGCCGTTTGCGGCCGAGCGCGGGGATGACGACATTACGCTGGCGGCGATGGGGATTTTGGAATGGAACTGCACGGTGCCGGCGACGGTGGAGGTTGCGGTGAAGGGCAGCGTGTTGACGCTAGCGGGCACGGTGGGGCGGGCGTATCAGCGGGAGGAGGCCGAGCGGGCGATGGCCGGGCTGGTGGGGATTAAGGGGATCGTGAATTCGGTACGGGTGGAAGCAGGGGCGGGGGATGCGCGGGCGGGGATTGAAGAGGCGTTGAAGCGCAGCGCATTGGTGGACGCCTCCCACGTGAAGGTGCATGTGACGGGCGGGGTGGCGAGTTTGCGGGGAACGATGAAGACGCGGGCGGAGTGGGAAGAGGCGATGCGGGCGGCGTGGGCCGGGCCTGGGGTTGTGAAGGTGGAAGACCACCTGGCGGTGGGGTGAGGGCCGATCAGGGCCGCTCGACGCAGTATTTGGCGTTGGCGAAGAGCGCCGCCTGGCCGCAGCGGCCGGCTTTTCGAACGATGTAATCCCCGGTGCCGGCGGGGATGGCGCTCCAACGGCGCCACCATTCGCGGGCGAGCGGCTCCATGAAATTCACCTGGCCGCCGCCCTTCCAATCCACCCAGACGGCGCGTTCGGCGCGGGCGCGGAAGATGCCGGGGTAGAGCTCTTTGCCCGAGTCGGGGAAGTGGAAGACGGCTTCAATGGGCGTGGTGGCGCGGGCCCAGGCGGAGAGGCCGTCGAGCTCCTGCGAGTGGATCTGCGGGTAGTTGCGGACGCCGGCGCCGTAGAGGATGACGAACATGCTGGCGACGACGACGGCGCCCGGGGCCCAGGCACTCCAGCGGATGGAGAGCGCGGCGAGGAGGGCGAGGACGACGACGATGGCGAGGTGTTGGAGGAGTTCGATTTTCGAAGGCCAGAGCAGCGTGAGCGGTTGGACCTGAATGGTGACGGCGAGCGGCACGGTGAGCCAAAGGACGCGTTCGCCGAGCGTCTCGGAAATACAGGCCGCCATGGACGCTGAGACGACGGCGGCGAAGGTGGTCCAGAGCAAGGCGCGGGCGGGCTGGAGTTGCGGCATGAGGCTCCAGGCAAGCACGTCGGTGGTGATCCAGGCCACCAGCAGGCTGAGCAGGCCGAGGACGGGAACGAGCGCCAGCAGGAACTGCGCGAAGCCCTCCAGGCGATCCCCGATGCGCCACCAGGCGCCGAGGGCGACGGCGCACAGGAACAGATGGTGGAGCCAGTATTGGCCGAACCAAATGCCAACGAAGACGTAGGACGCGCGCAGGCGTTGGAGCTTGTCGACATCGGGCGAGACGCTGGAGAAGAAGTCCTGTTCGAGGCGGATGCCGGACTGATACTTGGCGGCCAGGATCATGACGAGGAAGGCGGCACCGATCCAGGTGAGGAAGCGCCCGCGGCCATCGAGGTGCCAGGGCATGAGCACGTAGAAGAGCATCAGCAACAGGACTGGCGCGACCGTGGGCGGGTGGTAGAGGAACCCGGCGAAGGCCGCGATGCCCGCGATCGGCCATTGGCGCACAGCGGCGAGACCGGCGGCGAAGATGATCATCGGCAGCGCGAAGGTGCGGGGCGTGGGCTCGTATTCGACGGTGAGAACGGAGGGCCCGACGACGGTGGCCCCGAGGGCGAACAGACCGGCGACGAGGGTGGATGCGCTATAGCTGAGCCCGGCGCTTTGCGCGAGCAGGAAGACGCCGAACAGGCCGAGCAGGCGCGTGAGGATTTGCTGGGTGACGAGGATGGCCTGGAAGTCGATGCCGGTGAGCTTGCGGAAGCCGACGGCGATTTCATCGTAGGCGGTGAAGGAGAGGTGGGGATGGGTGGCGATGAGGTCGTTCGAGAGGACGCGGGAATCGACCAGCCGCTCCATCATGGGCAGGTAGATTTGGGAGTCCTGATGGAGGTAGGTGTGGCCGGGGAAAACGAAGAAGCCGAACAGCCCGATGGCGATCAGCGCCAGAAGCGCCGCAAGCGGACGCTCGTTCATTGCGCCGGGGTCTTTTCCAACTGCTGCTGAATCCAGATGCGTTCGGGGTTGAGCGATTTGGCCTTTTGCAGCGCCTGGCGGGCGTCGGCGTTGCGATTCCCTTTGCGGTGCGCGAGGCCGATCCACATCCACCCTTCGGCGAGCTTCGGATCGATGGCGACGGCCTTCTGGAAGTCCTTCATGGCGAGGTCGACACCGCCGCCGAACATGGCGGGGAGGTAGAACTTGCCGACGCCGGAGGACATCCAGGCGAGGGCGGATTTGGGGTTCATCCGCAGCGCCTTTTCGATCTCTTCCTTGGCGCAGCGGCCGTGCTGGAACCCGGCCATGGGGTCGGCCGGGATAACCTGGCCGCAGAGGGTGCCCAGCAGGCGATGATACTCGGCGTTGGCCGGTTCGGCGGCGATGGCGGCCTTGGCGGCGTTGATGCCGGATTCGGCGGCGGTGCGGGCCTGGCGCTTGTCGCGGAGTTCGAGTGCGACCTCGGAGAGGTAGGAAAAGGCGATCGCGGTTTCGTAGTGACCAGCGGCGTTTTTCGCGGCTTTGGCGCGAGCTTGCCCGGCCTTTTCGAGGGCCGCGCGATCCTGCCGGTTTCGCGCTGTTTCCAGAGCCGGTTCGGCGGCGAACGCCGTTGTGAGAATCAGTATTGAAAAAGCCGCCGCGCGCATCAGTCTCTATTCTCTCAAATACGGGCGATCTTGCGTTGGACTACCAGGAAGTAGATGGAAAGGGCGATGAGCAGGGTGCCGTTGATGGCCAGGATG
This sequence comes from Candidatus Sulfopaludibacter sp. SbA3, assembly GCA_945860645.1. Lineage (GTDB taxonomy): Bacteria > Acidobacteriota > Terriglobia > Bryobacterales > Bryobacteraceae. The sequence continues at coordinate 4,441 of CAMATG010000087.1, forward strand.
AACGGCGCGCCGTGGAGTTCCATCAGCCGGCCGCTGGTGAGATTGCCAAAGGGCATGCCGCCGCGGAAGGCGACGTTGTAGACGCTCATGACGCGGCCGCGCATGTCGTCGGTGGTTTGCAGTTGGACGAGGCTGGCGACGAGCGTGAAGACGCTGATCAGCGCGGCGCCGCCGAGGAAGAGAATGACGCAGGAGACCCAGAAAACTTTGGATGCCGAAAAGGCGATGGTGATGCCGCCGAGCAGGGTGAGAATGAGCAGCGCGGCGCGGCCCTTGTTCTTGATGTTGCTCATGGAGGCGACTATGAGCGCCCCGGTGACCGAGCCGAGGCCGGAGATGGAGAGCAGCGTGGAATAGGCGTCGGCGCCGAGGTGCAGCACATCGCGGGCCATTACGGGCAAGAACGTGATGAGCGGCAGGCCGAGCAGCGTCATCAGAAACGCCAGGACGATGAGGGGCAACATGCCTTCGCGGTCGCGCACGAAGGCGATGCCGCCCTTCATCGCGTCGAGCGGGCTTTCCTTTTTGGCGCCGATGGGCAGGCGCGCCGGGAGCATGAGCAGCGAGATGATGACGGCTATGAAGCTGAGGCCGTTGAGCGTGAAGCACCAGGCGGCGCCGAGCTGGGCCATGGCGATGCCGCCGATGACCGGGCCGATGACACGGGCGAGATTGAACTGAATGGAGTTGAGCGCGATGGCGTTTTGCAGGTCGTCCTTGGGGACGAGTGAGGGGATGATGGATTGATAGGCAGGGCCGCCAAAGGCCTGCGCGGTGCCGACGATGAAGCTGAGGCAGTAGATGAATTCCACGCGGACGGCGCCGCGGAAGAGCAGAGCGGCGAGGGTAACGGCGCAGGTCATCTGGATGAACTGCGAGATGAGGAGGAGTTTGCGGCGGTCCATGCGGTCGGCGACGACGCCGCCGATCAGGGAGAAGAGGAAAATGGGAATCTCGCCCAGGAACGCGTCCAGGGCGAGAGACCAGGCGGAATTAGTGAGTTCAAAAACCAGCCAGCTTTGCGCGAGTTTCTGCATCCATGTGCCGACCGAGGAGAGACATGCCCCGATCCACATGCGGCGGAAATCCGTGTATTGGAAGGCCTTGAAAACGCGTTGCAGCAAGGGGTTTTAGAAGCCAGGCAGCGGCGCGGGACGCGCGATCAGGTGCAGGATGTTGCCGTCGCAGTCGGCGAAGAAGACAAGGCGGTTGCCTTGCGTTTCAAAGGGCTCGCCGAGGAAGAGAACGCCCTTTTCCTTGAGGAATGCCTGGCCTTCGTCGAAGTTGTCGACTTCGATGGCGAAGTGGCGGATGCCCGGGTCGCGCATCTTGTTGGAGGGCTTTTCGCCTTCGGAGGGGATGATCTCGATCATCGACCCGTTGCGGCCGCGGACGAAGTAGTTGCCGGCGTATTCAAAGTTGATGTGAAATTCGAGGAAATCCCGGTACCACTCGGCCAGGCGTTGGGGATTGGGAGAGGCGATTGCCGTATGCTCCAGACCATTAAACATAGGGCGATTGTAGCAGCTTAGCGGTTTAGTAAATTGTGAATGAAAAAACGGTGTTGGAATCGGCCGGGGAGAGGGCGTACTCGCCGTTGGGGAGCGGTTCGGTGGGTTCCAGCTTGTAGAGGCCGGCGGCGACTTTGGTGACGCTCAAGCGGAGGACTTTGGAGGAATCCTTGCGCTTCTTGGGGTTTTCGAAGAAGAACACTTCGCGGGAGCCGCCTTTTGCCTCCATGCGGTAGAGGGAGAGGCGTTCGGGGGCGAGGGTTTTGGTTTCGAAGAGAATGATGGGTTCGGCGAGCGGGGTGCGCGCTTTGGCGGCGGCGCCGGGGGTGACGTAGGCGGTGCCCTCCTTGCGCTTTTCCTCCTTGGCCTCGTTCTGATCGAGCGGGACGAGTTTGGCGGCGTGCTGGAGGTAGGGGGTGTCCGGTTTATCGGGGCGGGGGCCGTCGTACTTCTGCGCGGCGAGGGAGGCGGCGAGGGCGATAGCGATGGCTAGGATACGCATGTTTCTTCCATCTTACAGACGCCAGCGGTCGAGCGCGGGTTGCAAAACGGGGTCGGCGAAGTCGCGAATTGTGAATTCGGTGCCTTCCAGGTGACTGCCTTCCGGGTTGACACCGATGACGCGGGCACCGGCGGCGCGGCCGGCGCGGATGCCGCCGGGGGAGTCCTCGAAGATGACGATGTCTTGCGGGGCGATGCCGAGCTGGCCTGCGACCTTGAGATAGATGTCGGGAGCGGGCTTGGCGTGTTTCACCTGGTGGCCGTCGACGATGGCGCGGAAGTGGGCGCGGAGGTTGGCGCCGTCGAGCAGAAAATCGACGTTGGCCGGTTCGGCGTTGGTGCCGAGGCCGACGGGAAGATCGGCGAGCGAGGCCAGGAACGGGCGGAGGCCGGGCATCAGGCAGACCTCCAGTTGGGGGGCCATCATCTGGCGGTAGAGGGCTTCCTTGGCGGCGCCGTGGGCGAAAATTTCGGCCTCGGAGGCGGCTTCACCGAGGAGAATGCGCATGATCTGGTCGTTCCGTTTGCCGGACATCCAGGTGTCGATGCCTTCAGAGGGCAGGTTATGTTGGGCGAGGTAGTCCAGCCAGGCGGCAACGTGGGTGGGGTTGGAGTCGATCAGGACTCCGTCCATGTCGAAGATGACGGCGCGCACTAGAGGGCGCTCCGGCGGGAGATTTCCACAGGAAAGGCGGATGGGATTCGTCTGAGGGGGAGGCGGGGAGAAGTCCGGGGAAATTGCGAGGAAACGGGCTGGAAAGCGGCTGTTTCTGTATGGTTGGGATCGGGCAAATCCGAAGGGAGGGGGAGGGTGTGGGGGAGTCCGAGTGGGGGCACTTTCCCATTCTATAATCGCGGGGCGGGGAACTGCCGATAAGTGAGCAATGGCCGATCGCGTACTCAGTCAGGACGAAATTGACAATGTATTCCGCCGGTTCCAGGACCGGAAATCGGAAAACGACCTGTCGAAGCGGGCGCAGCCCTATGATTTCCGGCGGCCGGACCGGATTGCGAAAGATCAGCTGCGGGCGATCCACCTGCTGCACGAAAACTTCGCGCGGAGTTTGGCGTCGAGCTTGTCGGCGTATCTGCGCGCGTATGTGATGGTGAATCTGGTGTCAGTGGAACAGCTGTCGTTTCTGGAGTTCTCGCAGTGTCTGCCGTCGCCCACGTGTATCATCGCCCTGGGCATGCGGCCGTTTGACGGCAATGCTGTACTGGAAATCAACCCGTCGCTGGTGTTTCCGATTCTGGAGATGCTGCTAGGCGGTACGGGCAAGCCGGCGGCGAACAAGATGACGCGCGAGATCACCGAAATCGAGCAGAGCATCCTGGAGGCGGTCTACCGCATTATTCTGCATGACTTGAAAGACAGCTGGCGGCAGGTGACCAATATCGCCTTCGGTATCGATAGTCACGAGACGGAGCCGTCGTTGCTGCAGTTCCTGGCGCCGAACGAAGCGGTGGTGGCGATCAGTTTGGAAATCCGGATCGGCGATAGCGCGGGGATGATGAACATCGGGATCCCGTCCATCGTCATCAAGATGCTGCGACAGAAGTTTGATCAGGGATGGTCGAACCGGCGCTCGGCGGCTTCGGAAGAGGAGCAGGCGCGGGTGATGCGGTTGATCCGGCCCTCGAAGGTGTCGGTGGATGCGCGGCTGGAGGGGCCGACGTTGCGGCTGGAGGATCTGTTGGAGTTGAAGGAGGGCGATGTGCTGGCGTTCGATCATTCGGCCACGAAACCGATCAGTTTTCTGGTGAACGGGAAGTTGAAGTTCCTGGGGCAGGTGGTGATGGCGAACAACAAGCGTTCGTTCCAGTTGACGGAGCCGTACCGCCATCTGGATTAGGGGCTATGTGATAGCTTGATGGATCATGAGTGAACGACCGGCGGTAGCCATTGTTGGCGTAGGACGAATGGGTTGGGTGCATGCCACGCACATGTGGCGCCTGGATCAGGCGGGACTGTGCCGGATGGCGGCGGTGGTGGATATCGATACCGACAAGGCCAACCGGTTCGTGTCGCGGTCTGGCTGCGGGGCGCAGGTGTTCGGATCGGTGGAGGAGTTGATCGCGGCCAACGTCTGCGATGCAACGATGATCGTGACGCCGACGGCGTTGCACCGCCAACACGCCGAGATGCTGGTGAAGGCCGGGCAGCGGGTGCTGTTGGAGAAGCCGTTGACGGGAACGTTGGCGGGGGACAAAGAGTTCTGCGACCAATTGGACCGGGAGTATCCGTCGGCGGTGATGCTGGCGTTTCAGCGGCGTTTTGACGCGGCGCTGCAGTACGCGCGGGAGCTGATGGAGACCGGGACGATCGGGAAGGTGTTCAAGATCTATTCGGCTTTGGAAGATTCCGGGCCGGCGCCGAACGGGTACCAGAGTGACGGCATTCTGCCCGACATGTCGGTGCACAACGTGGACGAGATTTTGTGGCTGACCGGGCGGATGCCGGACCGGGCCATGGCGGTGGGTTCGCGCATCTACAGCCATGCGCTGACGACCTGCGAGGAAGATTTTGACGACGCCATGTTGTACATGTGGTTTGGCGATGACCTGCTGGGCCAGGTACAGGTGACGCGGAACCACGTCAGCGGATACCGGGTGGAGTCGATCCTGTACGGCACGGAAGGGCAGATTCAGATCGGCCGGTTTGATCAGCGTCCGGACGCGATCGTGGTGGAGGCGTTCGGCAAGCGCGGTGCGAGCGATGCGCTGGCGCGGAAAGTGTTCCCGGGAGGGCGGGGCGGAAATGGCGCGCCGGAGTTTGTGGACCGGTTCGGGCCGGCGTATAAACGGGAGCTGGAAGTGTTTTTGGAGTGCGTGGCGGCCGGCGGAGCGTTCCCGACAACGCATCGGGATGGGCTGAAGGCGCAGCAGGTGATCTCGGCTGGGATGGCGGCGCTGAAGGGTGTTGCCGACGGCGTCGACGTCGCCAGTATCTAGTTCGGCCTCGCCGGGCTCAGGTGGTTGGCGCTGGCGGATGGGGGAACTCTTCCAGGGAGGCTGGGGAGAGACTGTGAATCGCTTCGGGCTGGTAGCGGTAGAACGGGAAGAAGTTTACGGTTGCCGGATCCACGCCGAGGGTTGTGAGGTAGGAGGCGTGGGCGGCGGAGAGCTCGGCGGCTATCGATGGGTTCAAGGTCCAGGCGCCGATGTGGAAGGGGTGCGTGAGGGGGGAGTAGCGGCTTTTGGACTCAAACAGCGAGTCCTGCCGGGCGCCGAGGCCGCCGCCAAGGTGCATCGACCGGGCGCCGATTTCGGTGCCCCAGGCGCGGGTGAAATCGAGTAGAAGCTTGGATGGGCTGTGGTGGACGAACTCGTCGCAGGTGCCGGTGAAATGGGAGTGGACGAAGGGGCCGTAGGCGAGGACCAGGTCCGCGGCGGCGAGACGTCCACCGTGGTGGCAGACAAGCAACCGAAGATGAGGGCCGAGGGCGGCGCGGAACTGTTCGAACCAGTCGAGCTCCAGCCGGTACTCCGGCCGGCTCATGAGCCGGGCCATGGTCTGGTTGTACATGCGGACGAAGTCCGGGAGGTGTTGGAGGGCCGGGTCTTCGGCGACGGTAAAGCCCTGGTCGTAGAGCTTGCGAATGGTTTGACGGAGCCGTTTCTGGTAGCGGCGGAGTTGTTCGTCGGGGGCGAGGGTGAGGTCGACGGAGACGGTGCGCCCGAGTTCGCGAATGGCGGCGGCGGCGGGTTCGCCGGAGAGGTCCGTGACACCGTCGAGGAGGGAGACGTTCTGGAGGAGCGGGTTGAAGCGGGTGAAGACGGAGACGACGCCGGTTTGGCGCCAGTGATCGAGCAGGGCGTGCCAGGCGCGCTGGAAGAAGGGTTGACTGCCGCGGCCGACGGGGCCAGGGTAACCGTAGGCGGAGTTGACGTCGAAAAGGCCGGGGGCGGCTGGGATGGGGGCGCGGTAATAGGGCCAGAGAAACGTCTGGTCATTTTCCTGAAAAAGAAATGCTTCGGGGGTGCCGGAGACGCCTAGAGCCGGGGCGCGGTGGTAAAGGGCGGTGTGGAAGATATCGTGGGGAACGCGCGTCAACGCTTCGTCCCAGGCCGGATCTGAGGCAGAAAGGAAGCAGATTTCTGTGGAGGCGAGCGTCATTCGAAACGTAAGCGACAGACCCCCTACGGCCTGGCTTCTTCCGGATGTATCGTCAACAATGTGAAGTTTCTTTAGGGCGGGGCGCCCCGTGCCTTCACTGCGGTTTTACGTGCAGGTCGGTCCATTGAGAGAGCCGCCTGGGTTTGGCGCCGGCGTTCTCGGTGACCACCACTTGCAGGGAATACGGGCCAGGCTTCATTTTGGCGCCGAGCCGGATGACTCCGTTGGCGGCTTTGGGGCTCGCGAGCGGTTTATCGCTTCCCTCGAAGATGACCTTACCCTCCTCGAAAAGCCGGACCTGGAGGGAGAGTTTGGCGTCCGGCTTTGGGTTCAGGATCTGGAGCGAATAGGCCACCTCCTCGCCGGGCTGGAAGAGCCGGGTGCCGAGGCGCATACGGTCGGCCGTGTCGGTGCCGGAGGCGACAAAGAGGCTGGATAGAACCATGCGGTTTTTGGTGAGATCGGGCGCGAACACGAACTGGCTGGCGTTGCCGATGGCGCCGGTGCCCGGGTCGCGAACGGCCGTGCGGAGTTGGTAGGGGCCGGCCCTTTTCAACGGATAGGCGACGGTGACGAATATGCCGCGGGCGACCGCGGCCGCCGCGGTCGCCCTGTCGATGGTGAACGAGGCCGGACGGAAATTGTGATGCGGTGCGGTGCCGTTTTCATCGAACGCCGCGACGAGGATTTCGATCTTCCCGTGCAGTTTGCCGTCGGCGCCTTCGGTGAGCTGAATGTTCCCCAGCCCGATATGAAGCAGGCAGTGGAGGTAGGGCGCCTGCTTGTCATCCACCGCAAACATCCCGGTGAGCTTCACCGGGATGGCGGCCGATTGAAACGGCGCGTTCAACGCCAGCACCAGTTGCTGCTGCGAGGTCTGATTGGCGGGTGCGGCGGCCGGCTGATCGGCCACGCCGACGAACCCGGTGCGGCTGCGGACCTCCAGCCCCTTGCGCTTCACCCGGACCACGATTTTGTGGTACTTCCGGTCGAAGGTGGCCTCTTCCGGCGCATAGCCGAGCAGGTAGAAGCCGGCCTGGTCATCGAGGACGCGACGAAGCGCATCGTCGGGGAAATTGCTGTTCACAAAAGCCTTGCCCCCGGTGTCGGCGGCGAGGATGCGGAGCGGGTCCTGGGTCTGCTGGAATTCGCGGGCGCGACGTTCCAGCAGCCGGTCGGACTGCTGTTGATTGCGGACGGTGTCGGCGGCGGTAAGGGCGAGCGTTTGCAGGCTCCTGGGATCGATGGTGTAGATGACCACGCCGGCGCGGGTGGCCTGATCGGTCAGCCGGCGGATCGGATCGGTGAGGGTTCCTTCGAAGGTGTCGGCCCCTTTGCTGCGAGTCTGCATTTTGAAGCCTTCCGAAAGCAGGACAATCGACTTGCGGCCCGGCACGTTCGCCAGGCCATTGACGATCCATTGAATGGCGCCGAGTGAGCCGAATCCCGCGTTGCGATTGAGCAGCTCGTCCTCGGGAGCGTCGGAATCTTCCGACTCTTCATCGACGGAGGTGACCGGCCCGGCGCCGGTGCGGGAGCGAAAATTCCAGCGGAGAGCGTCGGCCAATTGGTTGATCTGGGCGTGGTCGGCCGTGAACGATTGCACGGCCCCGGCGCCGGCGCCGGTCCGCATCATCGCCACCAGATCGCCGGGCTGCAGGCTTGCTGTGAATTTTTTAATGGCCTCGCGAACCTGATACATACTTTCAAAGCTGAGGGCCAGATCGTCGACAACCAGGACGATCGTCCGGCGTATTTGTTCGGGCTTATAGGAGGGCGGCGGGATGGGAACGGCGTTCGGGTTGGCGCGGCGCGCCGGGAGCGGGGTGGGGCCGGACTGGGCGGCGATGTAGGCGAAGCGACTGATTTTTCGAGGTTTGCCGTCTTGCAGGATCTCGAAATCATCAGGGGCGAGGTCGGTGACAACGTGGCCGGACTTGTCGGTGACGATGGCATCCACCTGGACCAGATTGACGGTGACGCGGATGAGCGGCGCGTCGGGATCGGGCTGTTGGGCGGGGAGAGTGAGGAGAACAGAGAGGAGCGCAAGGCGCCGCATGCCCCCGATTATAGGTCCGATTTCGGGCGGGATTTTCCTTCTTCGGAAAAACTTTGCTATACTCGATTTTGTTCGGTCGGCGCTGGTGCGTTGCTGCCCCGCGGTTGGACAAAAGTTCGAGTAGTAATCCGCTGGCGTAGCTCAGCTGGTAGAGCATCTGATTTGTAATCAGAGGGTCGGGGGTTCGATCCCCTCCGCCAGCTCCAAAGGTTCCCGCAGTTTCAATCAGGACCTGCCAGTACAGCACGGCGGTTACTGAAAATAAGTTTTACCCGGACAGGTGGCGGAGCGGTCAATCGCAGCAGACTGTAAATCTGCCGCCCCTTGGGGCTACGAAGGTTCAAATCCTTCCCTGTCCACCATAACATCTGAAGTTTTCCGAATAGGGGTTTCCCAGGACCCAATAGGAAATTCGGGCCGTTGTAGCTCAGCTGGTAGAGCGCGTCCTTGGTAAGGACGAGGTCACCGGTTCAATCCCGGTCAACGGCTCCACTTTTTCGTAGTACCTTCCTCCGGCGCCCCTTCGGCGCGATATTTCCCTGAACAGGTTGCAATCGCATGGCGAAAGAAAAATTTGACCGATCAAAGCCCCACGTCAATATCGGCACCATTGGCCACATTGACCACGGGAAGACGACGCTGACGGCGGCGATCACCAAGA
>CAMATG010000088.1 GCA_945860645.1 Candidatus Sulfopaludibacter sp. SbA3
ATGGCGTCTTCGAGCGTGGCCAAGGCTGGTTTGGCGCGGGCCAGCATCTTCTGTTCGCGGGCGGCGCGGACCTGGATGGAGACGCGGGCGTAGGGGGCATCGTTGGGCCAGAGATCGGGGTGTTCTCGCGCAATGGTGAGGGCTTCATCGAGGAGGGTGAGCGCGACGGCGGATTCGCCGAGGCGGCTGCGACTACCGGCGGCACGGGCAAGGGCGCCGTAGAGCTGTTTCCAGTCCTGATCGGTGCGGGCGCGGGCGATGGCGAGTTCGGCGTAGCGGAGCGATTCCTTGGTGGCGCCGGCGATTTTTTCGCCGTCGGAACGTTTGATGTAGCTGGTGGTGAGGGCCTTGCGGGCTTCGTTGTTGGCGGGGTTGGCGGCGGCGGCGGCTTCGCGGAGTTGGAAGGAGCGTTCGTAGGATTGGCGGGCCTCCTGCGCGCGGCCGAGGCTGGGGGAATAGGGACTGCCGAGGACGTCGCCCAAGCGTTCGTAGGCGGTGGCGGTTTCGAGTTGGAGTTGAGGGTCGGAGGCGGAATCGGCGGAGAGGTTGTCGAGATACTTGCGGGCGGTGGCGGCGACCATTTCGCGGGCAGGGGTGGAGCCGGGGAGGTCGCGGATTTTGTCGTGGAAATCGAAGATGAAGGTGTTGGCGAGGGAGCGGACTTCGTCGAAGCGGCGCTGGGCGCGGCGGGCCTGGATGGTGGAGATTGTGGCGGCGGAGACGAGGCTGACGGCGACGATGGCGGCGGCGGCGACAGCGATCCAGTTGCGGCGGAGGTACTTGCTGGTTTTGTAGGTCAGCGAGTCCGGGCGGGCGAGGAGGGGGCGGTTGGTGAGGTAGCGATCGATGTCTTCGGCGAGTTTATCGACGGAGGCGTAGCGGCGCTCGGGGAGCTTCTGCATGGCGGCACGGACGATGGTGTCGAGCTCGCCGGGGAGGTTGGATTTGGGGAGTTCGGATTCGAGGACGACGCGAACGATTTCGGCGGGGCTGGTGGAGGTGAGGGCGTGGGCTTTGGCGACGGTGAGGAGTTCGAAGAGGACGGCGCCGAGGGAGTAGATGTCGGAGGCGGGGGAGACTTCGCCGCCGGTGATTTGTTCGGGGCTGGCGTATTCAGGCGTGAGGGCGGTTTGGGTGAGGGCGGTGCTGGCGGGATCGATGAGTTTGGCGATGCCGAAGTCGAGGAGCTTTACCTGGCCTTCGGTGTTGACGAAGATGTTGGACGGTTTGAGATCGCGGTGGATGACCTGGCGGTTGTGGGCGGATTGGACGGCGCGGCAGACATCGAGGAAAAGGACGAGCTTTTGGCGTGTGCTTTTGGCGGCGGCGTATTCGGTGATGGGGAGGCCGTCGACGGCTTCCATTACGAGGTACGGCTGACCGGTTTCGGTGGAGCCACCATCGAGGAGGCGGGCGATGTTGGGGTGGGAGAGGCGGCCGAGAATGTCGCGTTCTTCGAGGAAATGGCGGAGATTGGCGGGGGAGACGGCATCGGCGCGGATCTGCTTCAGGGCGGCGATTTGCTGGTAGGCACCATCCGCGCGTTCGACTTCGTAGACGGCGCCCATGCCGCCCTGGCCGAGGAGTCGGCGGACACGCCAAGCGCCGATGGTGAGTGGTTCGTTCATGGCAGGCGTTGAAGTGCGGTGGCGGTTTTGTCGCGTTGGGTTCGCAGGAATTGGCCGGGGGTGGGGCGGTCGATGGCGGCTTGCCAGCGGGTGAGGGCTTCCTGGAGGTACTGGCGGTTAGGGGTTTGCTCGCTGGAGAAATTGAAGCAGCGGGCGGAATCGATGAGTTCGGCGAGGTTGGCGTTAGCGACGGGAATGGCGAGGGCAAGCTGGCGGCAGCGGGAGAGGGAGGCTGCGGATTTGGCGGCGCGGCCGTGGAAGGAATAAAGCTGAATGATTTCGGACCGGGGCATGCGGCCGGGATCGGATTGGGTGATTTCTTCGGTGAGGGTTATGGCTTGACTGAGAAGGCGGAGGGCGCGAGGCCCCTGGTTCATTTCCGCGGCGGCGACACCGGCGGCGATGGAGATGGAAGCGCGGCGGCGGCGGGTGTCGGCGTCAAGGGGGTCTTTTTCGATGAGGGTGTTGTAGCTGGCGATGAGGGCGTCGAAAGTATCGAGAGCACGCGGGTCGCGGTGGGAGGCTTCGGCTTCGGCGAGGCGGGCTTCGGAGTAGAGAACATCGCGGAAGGCGAGGACGGAGGCGGGATCGATTTCGTGGAGACGGCGGGCGAAGGCCAGGGAATCACGGAGGGGTTGGAGGGCTTCGGCGGGCGAGGTGGTGAGTTCGGAGAATGAGCTGTTGAGAATGTCGCCGAGGTAGCTGTTGAGGACGAGACTCTGGCGGAGCCAGTAGTTACTATCGGGGAGTTTTTCGAGCATTTGGCGGGTGACGGTGAGGGCTTCGCGGGCGAGGTCGCGGGCTTCGGCGTAGTGGCCCTTGTCGATGAGGGCGACGACGAGACGGGCCTGGGCGGAGGTGCGGGCGCGTTCGGGACCGTTGGGCCAGATGGCGGGGTGGGCATCGACGAGAGCGATGGCACGGCGCATGGTTTCGATGGAGGTGTCGGGATCGGAGAGGCGCTGGGCACCGGTGGCGATATCGAGAAGGGCATCGAACTCCTGGAGGGGGGAGTTGGCGGCGCGGGCGCGACGGGCCGATTCGCGCCAGAGGGGCATGGCGGCTTGCATGGTGCCGGCGAGCTTTTCGGCGTCGCCAAGGCGGTTGTAGCTATCGGTGAGGGCGGAGTAGATGGCGGGGTTGGACGGGTTGGATTTTTCGAGAGATTCGCGAAGTTGGAAGGCGGCGCGGTAGGCGGCGAGGGCGTCTTTCGTACGGCCGAGGGAGGCGGTGGTTTGGCTGCCGAGGACATCGCCGAGGCGATCGTAGGCGGCGGCGAGTTCGAGTTGGAGATTGGTGTCGCCGGCGGCTTCGGTGGCGAGACGGTCGAGATATTTTCGGGCGGTATTGACGACCATTTCGCGGGCGGGGGTGGAGCCGGGGAGGTCGCGGATTTTGTCGTGAAAATCGAAGAGAAACGTGTTGGCGAGGGTGCGGACTTCGTCGAAACGTTTTTGGGCACGGCGGGCCTGGATGGTGGAGATTGTGGCAGCGGAGACGAGGCTGACGGCGACGATGGCGGCGGCGGCGACAGCGATCCAGTTGCGGCGGAGGTACTTGGTGGTTTTGTAAGTCAGCGAGTCCGGGCGGGCGAGGAGGGGGCGGTTGGCGAGGTAGCGATCGATGTCTTCGGCGAGTTTATCGACGGAGGCGTAGCGGCGCTCGGGGAGCTTCTGCATGGCGGCGCGGACGATGGTGTCGAGCTCGCTGGGGAGGTTGGATTTTGGGAGTTCGGATTCGAGGACGACGCGGACGATTTCGGCGGGGCTGGTGGAGGTGAGGGCGTGGGCTTTGGCGCCGGTGAGGAGTTCGAAGAGGACGGCGCCGAGGGAGTAGATGTCGCTCGCCGTGGAGACGTCCTGGCCGCTGACCTGTTCGGGGCTGGCGTATTCGGGGGTGAGGATGAGGTGGCCGGTGAGAGTGGCGTCGACACGGGAGGGATCGAGGAGTTTGGCGATGCCGAAGTCGAGGAGTTTGACGTGGCCGTCGTGGGTGACGTGGATGTTGGAGGGTTTGAGATCGCGGTGGATGACGAGGCGGTTGTGGGCGGACTGGACACCCTTGCAGACGTCGAGGAAGAGGGTGAGAATTTGGCGGGCCGTTAGCTTTTTGCTGGTGACGTATTCGGTGATGGGGAGGCCTTCGACGGCTTCCATGACGAGGTAGGGCTGGCCGTCGGCGGCGGTGCCACCGTCGAGGAGGCGGGCGATATTTGGATGGTTGAGGCGGGCGAGGATGTCGCGTTCTTCGAGGAAGCGGCGAAGGCCTTCGGCGGATTGCGCATCGGAGCGGATGCGCTTGAGGGCGGCGATTTGGGTGTAGGCGCCGTCGGCGCGTTCGACTTCATAGACGGCGCCCATGCCGCCCTGACCGAGGACGCGGCGGACGCGCCAGGGGCCTATCGCCGCGCCTTCGGGGAGGGCGGCGGGGCCGGTGATTTCGCGGGCGGCGGCGCCGACGGCGGCGTTGATATGGGTGAGGCCGCGGCTGTCGTAGGCGAGGAGTTCGAGGACCTCTTTTACGACGGCGGGGTCCTGGGACTGGGCATCGAGGAAGGCACGGCGATCGGCGGCGGGGAGTTCCAGCGCCTGATCGAAGAGTTCCTGAATGCGGGCCCAGTCTGGCTGCATAGGGGGTTACCGGGCGAGGGCCTTTTGGATGGCGGCTTCGGCGATGGGGGCCATGATTTCGTAGCCTTTGGCGTTGGGGTGGAGGCCGTCGCCGGCGAGGCCGTCCTTGAGGAACCCTTTCTCGTCGACGAGGGCGGAGAAGTAGTCGGCATAGATGGCGCCTGATTTTTCGGCGTATTCCTTGAGCCATTTATTGAGCTTGAGAATATCGGCGGGGGGGCGGTTAGGGGTCTTGGGACGGGCGGTGTAATCGCTGACGGGGAGGACGGAGCAGAGGATGACTTTGATGCCGTGGTGCTGGGCGAGTTCGGTGATGGCCTGGATGTTCTGGCCGATCATCGCTTGGGTTTGGGGGCCGGTGTTGCGGGCGATGTCATTGGTGCCGGCGAGGAGGATCATGGCGGCGGGTTTGAGGTTGATGACGTCGGGGAAGAGGCGGACGAGCATTTGGGAGGTTGTCTGGCCGCTGATGCCGCGGTTGACGTAGGGCTTGGCGGGGAACTGTTGGGCGAGTTTCCAGGCGTCGGTGATGGAGTCGCCGTAGAAGACGACGCGGCCGGGCTGGGGCTGGAGTTTGGCGTTATCGGCGTGGTAGCGGCTGAGCTGGTTCCAGTCCTGGAGCTGATCGGCGAGGGCCTGGGCGGAGAACTGCAGGCAGCACTGGGCGCGGGGCGGGGCGTATTCATCGACGAGTTGCCCGAAGAGGGCCATGGGGGCGAGGGCCAGTGCGAGGAGCTTCATTCCGACTATCCTACTGAACCCGGCGAAGAGGACGCACACGTAGAGCCAGGCGAAGAGAAGGCGGAGGCCGATGCGGGTGGAGATCATGAGGCTGAGCGGGGAGGCGATGAGCGAGGGGAAGGAGATGAGAAGCAGCAGGGCGAGAGCGGTGATGGCGGCGGTGAGGAGCGGGCGGCGGCGGATGACAGCGGCCGCGCCGAGGTAGGCGACGCCGGAGATGCCGGCGAAGAAGAGGAACATGATGAGGGTGACGGCGAGGCCGGCGGAGCCGCGGTCGAGCAGGGCGCGGATGAAGACCAGACTGCCGAAGGCGAGGCCGAAGCGGGGGGCGGCGTGCATTTAGCGGACATCCCGGGCGCCGATTTTTCGCCTTTGGATTTCCTGCGCGCTGAGGGCTAGCGCGGCAGGCAAAAAGACCCAGATCCGTCCCGGCATATTGGGGTTATTAGAACATGCCGGGACGGATTTGCGATGTAACTACTGCACGGTGATGTAGTAGTTGGCGGGGGAGGCGACGCCGCCGGTTTGGACGACGACGGCGTGATCTCCGCTGGCGAGGCTGTCGGGGACGACGACGTTCACCTGGTACATGCGGGCGAAGGGCGGGACGAGGCCGGCGAAGGCGACGGTGGCCGGTTGGCCGCTACGGGAGCAATGGCATCGGTGATTTTTATTGGCTGCGATGGCGGGCGTGGTGGGGCCAAGGCCGTTGCCGTAGAGGACGATGGTTTCGCCGGGTTTGGCGGGGGTGGTGGCGTTGGGCGCGGCGGGGAAGAGGGCGGGCTTGCCGAGCCAGGTGTTATCGGCATGGGTGGCGGCGAGGTACTTGCCGTCGAAGGTAAAGAAGGACGGGGAGACCGATTGCAGCGTGGTGGTGACGGGGGCGCTGGCTTGGTCGTTGGTTCTTACTCGGACTTCAACGGGGCCGACGGCGGTATCGGCCGGGGCGATGGCGTTGATCTGCGTGGGACTGATGTATTGGACGTAGGCGGGTTTGTTGTTGATGGTGACGCTGACGCCATCGAGGGCGGTGGGCAGGTTGCCACCGTCGAGTTCTTCGGCGGTCCAACTGCGAGTGGAGGCGGAGAGATTCGTGCCGACAATGGTGATCCAGGAGCTGCCGGCGATGGTGGTGGCGTAGCTGGCGCCATTGACGACGCCACCGCTGGTGATGGCGGGGGCGGTGGTGGTGGCGGCGGGGCTGATTTCGCCGCTGGTGGTGTAGATGCGGTCGCCGGTGTCGGTATTAGTTCCGTTGGCGGCGTTGCCGGCGGCGTAGAGGGTTATGGGGCCGGCGTCGGTGGCAGGGGGAGTCCAATCGACGAGGAAGTCCACGGAGCCGGTGGTTCCGGCGCGGGTGCCGGCCTGGGTGTGGGTGGCGTATTGGATGACGTTGGCAGCGGTGCAGGGGGCGGCGCGGCCGTTTTCGCAGATGACGCGGGCGTTGGCATCGACGGCGGCAAGCGTGCCGGCCTGGCCGCGGGAAAGGTTGCTGTTCAGGCGGGCGGTGAGAGAGAAGCCCCAGCGGCGCTGGCCGGAATAGGCGCCGGTGATGGTGAGACGCTGTTTGACGCCGGGGGTGTAGGTGAGGTTGGTGGCGATTTTGACGGAGCCGTTGGCGCTGTTGACGGCAGTCCCGGAGTGGCAGCGGGTGCAGTTTTGATCGCCAGGGCGCCGGTTAGACGGGGGTCGGCGCCGTTGACATCGGCAAACAGTGCGGTTGCGGCGAAAAGAGCGAGGTAGAGATTTTTAGCGGTCACTACAATGGTGACGGCGCCGGGGAGTAGTGGGTTTGTAAAAGAGCGCTAAGTCTGGAGAGCTTCGGTGGCGAGGCGATATTTTTCGAGGCGGGCGCGGTCTCGATCGGTGATCTGGGAGAGGCGGGAAAGGTCGGAGTTGTCGGCGAGGTCGGCCAGTTTGACGCGGCGGCCGATGGGATCGGCTTTGGCGCGGAGGACGAATTCTTCGTAGGTTTCCGATTGGCGGCGGGTGACGGAATCGATGGCCTGGATGGCGGGTTCGGGGAAGCCTTGGGCGCGGAGTTGATCGAGAGTCCAGCCGCAATCTTCGACGATGTCGTGGAGGACGGCGGCGATGCGCTCTTCGGTTGTTTCCAGGCGGAGCATGACGCGGAGGGCGTGGAGGATATAGGGGGCGCCGGCTTTATCGGTCTGCCCTTCGTGCGCGGTGGCGGCCAGGGCGATGGCGCGTTCCAGGGTGCTCATTCACCAAGTGTAGCTTGGGGTTCGGCGACGACGGCGGCTACGGTCATGTGAGCGGTGACGTTGGCCATGGTTTTGAACATGTCGGGGATGGCGTCGGCGGCGACGAGGAGGCCGAGACCTTCGGGGGGGAGGCCGAGTTGTTGATAGAGCGGGAGGGCGACGAGGAGGGCGCTGGACGGGATGCCGGGGGCGCTGTACGTGAGCAGCACGGAGGTGACGACCATGACGACGGATTGCGTGGCGGTGAGTTCGATTTGGTAAAGATAAGCCACGAAAAAGGCGCCGGCGACCTGGGCGACGGTGGCGGTGTAGCGGAAGACGGAGGCGGCGAGGGGGAGGACGAAGCCGGTGATGGCCGGGCCCTGGCCGAGCGATTCGGCGGCGGCGACTTCGGCGGGGAGGGCGGCGAGCGAGGAGCGGGAGGCGAAGGCCAGGGCCTGGACGGGGGCGATGGCTTTTACCCAGTTGCGAAAGCCGACGCGGCCGCGGAGGAGGACGACAATGTAGAGCGCGGCGGTGACGACCAGGACGAAGGCGCAGATGGTGAGGATGTAGACGCCGAAGATGCCGGTGACGGAGGAGCCGAGGCGGGCGACGAGGACCATGGACAGGACGGCGACGCCGTAGGGGGCGAGGCGGAGCATCCAGGCGACGATGATGAGCATGGCGTCGTTGACGGTGGTGACGGCGAGGAGGAGGGTTTTGCGTTTTTCGTCGTTGACCTGGCGGAGGGCGGCGCCGAAGAGGATGGCGAAGAGGATGAGGGCGAGGAGTTGGCCTCCGGCGGCGGCGGCGAGGACGTTGGAGGGGAGGAGATTGGCGACCCAATCGCCGAAGCCGGGGATGGGGCCGGGGGCTTTGGCGCCGATGGGGGCCGTTGGCGTGGGGAACCAGCGGAGGACTTGCGGCATGGCGACGGCGGAGAAGCTGGCGGCGAAGAGGAGCAGGCCGGTGAACCAGGCGAGGGCGCGGAGGCCGAGCGAGCCGAGGGCGCGGGTGTCGAGGCTGGTGTTGAGGCCGAGGATGAGCTGCGCCATGACGATGGGGATAACCGTCATGCGGACGCCGTTGAACCAGAGGACGCCGAGCGGTTCGGCGGCTATTGAGATTTCCGGGGGGAGGAGGGCGCCCGCGGCCATGCCGAGGAGGAGGCCGAGGAACATGGCGATGCTGGGGCTCATCTTGAGTAGCGTATCTTTTTACGGGTGAGCTGGTAATAGGTTTTTGTGGACGAGAGCGAATTCGAGGACATCTACAGGGCGCACCGCGATTCGGTTTACCGGTACGCGCGGATGCTGACCGGGTCACCGGAAGCGGCGGAGGACATTGCGCATGAGTGTTTCCTGGCGTTGGTGAAGGGCAGTTTCCAGGCGGGGCGGGATGGAGTACGGGCGTATCTATTGGGTACGGCAAGGCGGCAGGCGTTCAAGCGGTACCGGGGGTTGGAGCGGGAGGTGGAGTTAGTTGACGTTGTGGCTGCGCCGAGTGGTGAATCCGATCTGCCGGCGGCTGTGGCGGCGGCCGTTGCGGCATTGCCGCCGCTGCAACGGGAGGCGGTGCTTTTGTTCAGTTGGGAGGGATTTTCGTTGGAAGAAATTGCAGAGATGACGGGTGTGGAGGCGGGGACAATCAAATCCCGGCTGGCGCGGGCGCGGGAGACGCTGCGGCGGACACTGGCGCCGTATCGAGCTTATGTGGGAGGACCGAATGGAACCGTTGCGTGACGATGAGCTGGATGTTTTGTTGCGGGAGGGTGAGCCGCGTTGGCGGCCTTCGGCGATGTTGGATAGGCGGGTTCGGGGGGCACGGCGGCCTCGACCGTGGGAGTGGTTATGGCGGGGGTCGGTGCGCGTGCCGGTACCGGTGATCTTGGGGTTGCTGGTGGCTTTGCTCTGGTGGCAACGGGCGCGAGGAACTGCGCCGGCGGAGATCGATATGAATCAGTTTCGGCCGGTGGAACAGTTGGAAATCAAGTTGATAAGGAGCGGCGATGCGCAACGTTAAGGCAATTTTGTTCTTGGGATTCGGGCTGCTACAGGCGCAGCAGTTGAGTGTGATTAGCGGTGTGAATTCCGTGGAGAACGGTGTGTTTGTGAACTACCAGACACTGCTGGAACCAGCCGCGACAGGTGGGGCGGTCCCGCGACTGAGCGGGGGCGTGATTACAGCGAGGCAGGCGATTCACCGGTACGTGCAGGTGGGCGAGGCCGCGTTCGGGTACGACCTGTCGGTGATGCCGGTGAATGGCGGAAAGGACATACAGATCCGGATTGGGCCGCTGACATTGACGCCGGAGGAGGTTTCCCGGTTCAGTTCGAAGGCTTTACGGATGGCGCCATTGAACAAGTATCCGAACGTGACAACAGTGCGATCGGGCTCCACGATTGAAGTGGAGATTCTGCGGAACGCTGCGACCGGACAGAGGGTATTCGATCTGTTGACACTAACGGTGGAAGCCACGCGGGGGGCGGCGGAGTGGGGAATGCGGCTGGTGGCTCCGGTGGCGACAGCGGGGAAGTTAACGGCGAAGTTTCCGGCGACGCTGACCGGCGATCTGGTAACGGTGCGGGTACCGCAAATGGGTTTGCTGACGATCGGGGTGCATGCACTGCGCGGGCGCGGGTATCAACGCGTGGGCGAGGTGGACGGAAAGGTGATGCGGGTGCAATGGTCGGGGATAGACATCGAAGTGGTGTCAGCGGAGAACATCGTACCGGGCGGGGGGAAGTGGACGCTGTATGGGCGTGTCACGTCGAACAATGGCGGGGCCGAGCTACAGGTGGGCACCACGGATCTATAGGGCGAGGCGCGCGTCGCCTTCGCGGCGGGTGAGACGTTCGCGGTCGAGAAATTCGAGGAGAGGGATGGCGTATTTGCGGGAGCAGCCGGTCCAGTCTTTGAATTCGCCGACGGCGAAGGACTGGCCTTTGTGGGTGGCGAGGAGGACTTTCAGGGCGTCGATGGCGGTGTGGTGGAAGACGAGATCGGCAGAGACGCGGACGAGCTTCTTGTCCTTGAGGAGGGTGGCGAGGAGGATGGCGGCGCGGGTGGCGTCGACGCCGCTCGCTGTGAGAACTTCGCGCTGGCTGGGGACGGCGAGGCCGCCCTTTTCAAAGGCGCCTTCGATCTTTGTGCGGGCGTCCTGTTCGTCCTGTTGGAGCTGGACTTTGTGGGTGGTGAGGCGGACGGTGTCGGCTTGGGCGGTGAGCTTTTTGTTGGCTTTCAGCAGGGCTTCGACGCGGGCGGGCGGGGCCTTGGGGATGACCTTCGTGCGCAGCTCTTCGCGGGGCATGCCGGGGAGGAGCGGATTGGCCTTGTGGTAATTCGCGAGGGCCTTTTCCAGCTCGGGCTGTTTGGATTCGAGCCAGGCTGGGTCGACGCAGAAACCGGCGATTTCCAGGCCCGCGGTGATGGGTTCGCCGAGGCGCCAGAGGAGGTCCGTTTTGGCGATGCCGTGGACGGAATCTTTGACCAGGAGGGCGGCGCGTTCGGGGGTTGTAAGGGGCGCGAGGCGGGCGGCGCGGGACTTGCGGGGCGGATCGATTTCGATGACTTCGCCGCCGCCGATGGTGATGACGGGGGAGAACTTGCGGAGGATGAAGCGATCGCCGGGGAGGAGGAGAAGCGGCTCGCGGAGGCGGATGCGGACGAGGCCATCGGTGAGTGGGCGAGCGGCACCGACGACTTCGGCGGTACCGGCGTGGAAGTGAATGGGGGTGCGGCCGTGGAGGGGTTTGGTGCCTGGGAGGAGGGTGAGCCGGCAATCAATGACGGAGACGGGGCGGAGGGTGTTTGGCGCCGTTAGCACCATGCCGCGGGCGATATCGGTGTGTTCGATGCCGGCGAGGTTGACGGCGGTGCGTTGGCCGGCGTGGGCGGCCTTGGCGGGTTTGCCGTGGACCTGGACGCCGCGGACGCGGAGGCGGCGCTGGAGAGGCTGGAGTTCCACTTCCTGTTCGGGCTGGATGGCACCGGCGGAGAGGGTGCCGGTGACGACGGTGCCGAAGCCTTTCATGGCGAAGGTGCGGTCGATGGGGAGGCGGAGGGGCTGGCGGGAGGCGCGGGTGGGCGCGGCGGCGGCCTGTTGGCGGATGGCCTGTTTGAGTTCGTCGAGGCCCTGGCCGGTGCGGGCGCTGACGGCTAATATAGGCGCGCCTTCGAGGAACGAGCCAGCGACGAACTCTTCGGCTTCGAGCTTGACGAGTTCGACGATGTCGGGATCGACGGCGTCGGACTTGGTGACGACGACGATGCCTTGGCGGACGCCGAGGAGGCGGCAGATGTCGAAGTGTTCGCGGGTTTGGGGCTTGATGGATTCGTCGGCGGAGATGATGAGGAGGACGAGGTCGATACCGGTGACGCCGGCGACCATGGTTTTGACGAAGCGTTCGTGGCCGGGGACATCGACGAAGCCGGCGGTGAGACCGGCGCCGAGGTCGAGGTGGGCGAAGCCGAGTTCAATGGAGATGCCGCGGCGTTTCTCTTCGGCGAGGCGATCGGTATCGATGCCGGTGAGCGCGTGAACCAGCGTGGTTTTTCCGTGATCGATGTGTCCGGCGGTTCCGACGATAATGGAGGACATGAAGGCGCTGATAGTGAGTGCCGTTGCGATCATGACGATCACACGAGGCCAAGAGCCGGCGGAGCCGGCGACGTTCAAGACGGGCGTAGCCAGTGTGCGGGTGGACGCTCAGGTTTTTGAGGGAACGCGAGCGGTCGCCGGACTGACCAAAGCCGACTTCCTTCTCTACGATAACAACGCAGCTCAACCGATCAACTATTTTGAGCAGGAGCGGGAGCCGGTGACGCTGCTGCTGGTGCTGGATGTGAGCGGGAGCATGGCCAGCTATCTGGAGAAAATGGCGGCGGCGAGCCGGACGGCGATGAAGAGTTTGAAGACGGGCGACCAGGTGGGGATCCTGGTGTTTTCACGGAATGCGAAGCTGGTGACGCCATTTACCGGGGATTTTGGAAAGATCTCGGACGACTTGCGGACGGCGATTCGGGAGCGAGATCTGGGCAGCGGGACGCAGATCAACGTGGCGTTGCAGGAGGCGGCGAAGGTGTTTATCGAGGAGGGGCCGGCGACGGGGCGGCGGGCGGTGTTGATCGTGACCGATAACCTGGGCGTAAACTATCAGTTGAACGACCAGACGGTGATTCGGGCGCTGCACGATGCGAACACGGTATGCAACGCGATTGTGGTGGGGAAGAGCAAGAAAACAGATAAAGAGAGCCGGTTTCAGAATCCGGATTTCACGCTGGCCAATGTGTTCGGCATTGCGGATGAGACGGGCGGGGATACGATCAAAAGCGACAAGGCGGGCGAGGCGTTCGGGGAGATTCTGGAGCGGATTCGTTCGCGGTACAGCTTGCATTATGGGTCGCCCGGGGGCGATACGGGCGCGTTCCGGGAGATCCGCGTGGCACTGACGGGGGCGGCAAAGGCGCGTTATCCGCAGGCGACGCTGCGGTACCGGAAGGGCTACTACGTGCGCTGAGCGCCGATCCTGCTACGCTCTGGTTTGTATGTCCAATTTGGAAGAGTTGCAACGGCGCCAAGCGGCGGCCGAAGCCGGCGGCGGGCCGGAGCGGCAGGAACGGCAGCATCGCGATGGGAAGCTTTCGGCGCGCGAGCGGATTGATTTGTTGCTGGACGAGGGGTCGTTTGAAGAGACGGGGAAGCTGGTACGGCACCGTTGTCACGACTTCGGAATGGAAGCGCAGACGATTGACGGCGATGGATTCGTGACCGGCTACGGCACGGTGCATGGGCGGCTGGTGTATGTGTTTGCGCAGGATTTCACGGTGTTCGGCGGGTCCTTGTCGGAGAGCAACGCGCAGAAGATTTGCCAGTTGATGGACATGGCGCTGAAGAATGGCGCGCCGTTAATTGGGCTGAACGATAGCGGCGGGGCGCGGATTCAGGAGGGCGTGTTGTCGCTGGCGGGGTACACGGATATCTTCCTGCGCAAC